>CAJOKT010000065.1 GCA_905235115.1 uncultured Peptostreptococcaceae bacterium | reverse complement strand
ACGAAGGGGGATGCATCCATGAAAGAGAAGATCAACATTACAGATTATGCGAATACCATCACAAAGGCTCTGCCCAAGGGGATCCTGCTGAACACAAATTAGACAAAGTGAAAGAAGCCGGGCTTGAACTGGTGGATGCCTATATTATCAGATGATGGGGTTTATGCATCGTTGCCGGAAAATGGCCAGCCTTTTTCCCGGAAGGTGAAGAAAAGTTTCCAGATATCCGGATCCAGGGAAAGGTCGGTACAGGGAAAGTGATGAGCAGCAAAGGAGATATATCATGGATAATGAGAAACTGAAAAAAGAAGCTTTGGAAAAGGTAACCGGCGGTCAGCGTCAGGAAGGAGATCAACTTGATCCTGCGATACCTACAGGACAAGTTTTATCTCCCCGCGAATGCCCCCAATGCGGGACTATTAATTATATAGCTGTAAATACGTTGACCCACACATTCAACAAATGCAGAAACTGCGGTGGAATTATATTGTAAGACATTTCCTTAATGGTGACAGGCACCAATGTTGGGGACGGGGGTCAATCAAGGAACCGTCCCCTGATTGATTCCCCTGATTGATTCATTGTTTCTTTAACTCATCTTTCTTAATCCTGACCTCGGCGTTTTTGCCGGAGAAGGCAATACCATATCTTACGATATCGCTTACACCGTGATCTTCCAGATCTCTCTGATAGTTTTTATCTTCTGTCTGAGCAAGAGCTTCTTCAGCCAGTTCAGACAGCTTATCTTTCTCTGACACGGAGACAGCCTTGAACTCCATCAGGATACCCGGCAGCTCATTATCCTTTGGCTCAAGCTGAAGATCGAACCTTCCTTCGCCGGACTCTCTGTTAGAGCGTATGTAATACTTTGAAGAAAGACTGGCCACAAGACCGAGCACCATTCCATGATAGAATCCTTCTGCTGCACCGTCGTGGAAGGAGATGCTGGTGATCATATAATTTCTGAGTGCTTCCTGCAGGCGTTTGGCATCACTCAGATAGATCGCTTTTTCTATTTCAGAGATTATATTTCCGGGCTGCTGCGTACGGATCCAATTGAGAATCTCCGTATTGTAGATCCGCTTGATCTCGGCATTGGGGAGGCGAAGAGAAGCAAATGTTCCGATTTCTGTTTCCTCAGGCTTTCCTGCAGGTGTCAGATACCCTGCCAGCAGCAGAAAACTGAAGATCGTATCATTGCCGTCCGTCATGCGGGGATAAACGACTTCCATATCAAGCGATGCGTGGATCTCTTCGCCCTGCATGACTTTTGCCAGTTCATCAGCGATCTCCGGCGTAAGATCTGTCAGGATCTCCCGGATGATTTCGTTATCACTGGTGTTAGCCCAGTACGGCTTTGCCTGCCCGCCGCGGGCAAAGTAATTCGTGACGGACCAGGGATTATAAATCTCAGTATCTCCGAAACGGTAACCGTCATACCAGAAGCGGATCTCATCCATCGCCTCAGGCATGTTGTAATAGGAAGCCATTTCGCGGACCTCATCTTCCGTAAAACCAAAATAAGCGCTGTATTTGTCATCAAGTACAGTATTAACCACCGGATTATTCAGACCGCTGAAGAGATTTTCCTTGGAAATACGCATGATCCCCGTCAGTACGCCAAAAGCCAGATCGGTATTATCTTTAAGCCCTCCGGACAGGAAATTGCGCATAAAGGAGATAACATCTTGATAAAAGCCGTGGGAATAGCCCTGCTGTATCGGGGTGTCATATTCATCGATCAGGATCACTACTTTTGACCCATGATGAACAGAAAGCATATGAGTAAGATTCAGCAGAGAGCGCTGCAGTTCCACTCCGCTTATGGTTCCCTTCTCCATCCTGTCTATGTAGTTTTTTGCATCAGCATCAAGAACCTTACTGGTAAGCAGTTCCGGGTGGCGTTTGAATTCATCCTTCACGACCAGGCGGATCGCCTCCACGGACTCTTCCCAAGTGCCAAATTTGACATCCTTAAACGTGAGCATGACGACAGGATAAATACCCTGCATGGATCG
>CAJOKT010000064.1 GCA_905235115.1 uncultured Peptostreptococcaceae bacterium | reverse complement strand
AAATCCATGCTTACCCCCGACCTCTGCACTGAGCACCTGGTAATATCCTGAATTTCCATAATTCACGATTCTCTTTGTTGCCGTCATCAGCTTCGACCGCTTCAAAAGCGCCGGCGACATTTCAACCATCTGTCTTGCCACATCGAAAACGATACTGGCCTGCTGCCGATCAGCCGCAGCTCCATAGACTTCAGCAGATGGTTCATTGTCTGCATATAAAAGATAAAGAGCGACGGCTGCTGCCAATTCGCTCTTACCTACCTTCTTGCATATTTCCACAAAAGCTGTCCGAAACTGCCGGTACCCGTCAGGTTTGACGATTCCGAAGATATCCCGGATCAGCTGTTCCTGCCAGGGCAATAGCCAGAACCGTTTTCCTGCCCATTTGCCTTTGGTATGGCAAAGGTTCTCGATGAACTTCACAGCCCTATCAGCCTTCGCTTTATCATAATGAGATGTCGGAAGCATAAATCTTGACGGCTTGTAATTCTTAAGCTTCGGATAACCCGCAGGTCTTCTCTCCGCCATTAAGCCTCACCCCCAAGTAATGCCTCCATCTCATCTTCTTCGTCTTTTCCGACGCCGGATGCCGCCATGATTCTCGATCTGGCAGATGGAGTCAGTCCGAAGCCTGCATCATCAGTTTCTGATTGGTATTTGCAATACCGACCCATGGTGTCTGCTGATGATATCCTTTATCTGTCTCAAAGGTTGAACCTTCAGAATCAATATGCTCCTGAGCCTCTTTCCATCTTGCGTAGGACTGGCAGTAAGCAGCAAACGCAGCCATATCAATCTCAGTGAGTACACCTATCTCGGATAACTTCACGCAGAGTCTCTCCCACTCCTTCTTCGCTTCTGGAAGCAACCACTTCGGACAGTCGGGCATTCCTTTACCCGGCATCGGCTCTTTAGTATTCAGTTTTCTTTTCCCTGGATTGCCTTCCAGTTTCTTCAATGCTGTAGGTTTCGGTTTTCTCCCAGCCATCGGAATCCCTCCTTTCCGCAAAATAAAAGGACCATGCTCTTCACATGATCCTCTTGATGTTCATTTCACTTTTTCATTTCCAGCTTCGAGATTCATGATCCCATTTTGCTGAATAGTCGATGTTTCCGGTTATACTCTCCACAATTGGAAGCAGTAACGCTTTGAGCAGTTTAACCACATCTTCCAGTTCTGCATTCACAAGCGCTTTCTTCTTTTTCAGAAAGGCTTTCCATCTGCTCTGGTGAATCTCACTGGCCAAAAAGTCATCAGTGAAAGCAAAGATATCATCAAAACCTGTCCCTCTATGCTCAAAGGTTTCTCTGACTGCTTCCTTCAGTTCTATTCCGTCAAGGTCATATCTGTCAGCCAGGATATAAATATCGTAAAAATCCTTATATCTGCTGTTAGCATCTCCCAGAGAAACGATTGCTTCAAATTTCTCGGATATTACCGATGAAATGGAATATGCATAAATCTCTGGAACCTCCATATCCAGTAGAACGGGGAACTCCATTTTCACCCTGTCCGGATAAACAACATCCCCAAATCCGATATCAATAGATACCGGAACTTTCGTCCTGTCCAGATACGCCATGATGGAAACATTCACACCGTGATATTCCTTGAACTCGGTGATGTCTATTACCTCCAGCGTATCCAGATCATACCGCAGGGCATCATCACACTCGATGGCGAAGATATTTTCAAATACCTTCTTCATATCCTCCACATTATTCGGCATATTCCTTGCCAGAAGGTCTATGTCTCTTGTGGCTCTTGCGAACTCTCCCTCAAAGAGCGCATACAGGAATATCCCGCCCTTAAGTGTAAATCGCTCCACATATTCTGACACCGACAGTCTGTATACGGTTCTTTCCAACCCATACGCCGTCAATGCTTCCTGAAATGTTTTTCCGCCGGCCACTGCCTGGTTCTTCAACCTGTCCTTTACAGATATTGCACTTATCATACGAGCACCTCCAGATATTGTCTCATCGCTTTGTCGCATTTCATCAGTTCTGCATATTTCAGAAGTCGGTTCAGATTCCGGTCTTTCCTCTGCAGATAGGTCACAAGGATCTCCTTGGTTTCTTCAATCCCGACCTTCTCTCTGTAAAACACGATATCCACGACGGTTTTTTCCATATCATAGATCTGGAATTCATTCTTGCCTTCCCTGACCGTAGTAACGCCCAGCTCATGCCTGTCATCAGTATAATGATGGACATTCATCTGCGGCCAGTCCGGCACGGTAGATATCTTTGACTTCCTCGGTATAGCTACATCAACAGCATCCGGAATGAATGTTGTCAGATGATAATAAACCGCTGCGCTGAGCAGGCAGATCACACCCCTCGGTGCGTATGCTACGGTATAATAGAAGTCTGATTCCTCACCACGATACTCTGCGTTCTCGTAATAGCTCTTATTCAGTTTTATAAGCTTTCCTTCATCGACCAGCCTGCTGACCTTATACTGCGAGAAGCCTTTTTCCTTAAGCTCCTTCATGGAAAAGATCTTCTGATCTTCAGGAAGTATTGCTGTACCTGCCATCTTTTCCACCTCGATTTCATTTAATTTATTTTCGGCATTTTTCTCTTTTGCCGAATTTCAATTAAATATTACAACCAAACGTGCCGTTTGTCAATCGAAATCTGAGATGACAATGCAGGCTCATACCCCCCGTCTTCCATTTCGCGATTTTGCACGCGTGACCCCCGCGCCGTTCCCTGGGAGCCACACCTGTAGAGATTTCACCCGCCCCTACCCGCGATGGGTCTCCGCTCCGCTACGGTCGGCGCAGGACCGATGTCCACTGGACATCGTGCGCCCCCAGTAGTCCCCTCTCTTCGCGTGTATGGTTGAGTGACACGACTTGCACAGCGCGATCAGGTTACTACGATCGTGCGTACCACCTTCACTCAAAGGCAACTTGTGGTGGATCTCTTCAGTCGGCACGATAATTCCACGTTCAAAACACAACTCACAGAACGGATGCTCCGCAGCATACTTGTCACGGATCCTCTTCCATGCACGTCCATATCTCTTCTTCGTAGACTTATCTCTGCCGTACTTCTCATAGTTGCTATTACTCAGCTTCTCATGCTCTTCACAGAACCTTTTGTCTGTCAGCTTCGGGCATCCGGGATAAGAGCATGGATGCTTCGGTTTCCTTGGCATCATTCCACCTTCTTTCCCATAGAAAAAGCCGCTACGGTATTTTGCTCCGCAACGGCTCTCTCATCTTTCGCTTTTGCCAGTTTAACATTATCACATAGGCTTACTGTACCGAACTTGATTTTACTGTATT
>CAJOKT010000063.1 GCA_905235115.1 uncultured Peptostreptococcaceae bacterium | reverse complement strand
CCCTCCGATCCGTCACTTTCCATCACGATCTCTCCGTGACATCCCCACGAACCGTCCTCAAATCGGGACAACATTCCGATCCGTCCTTATCCCCTCAAATCCCTTGATTTATGCGGAGTTTGGGACGTTTCGGCATCTGTCGTTCGGGTGTATTACAAGGCAAAAGGGTAAAGAAAAAGCCTCATGCTGTGACGTAATGTCATAGCACAAGGCTTCTAGGTTTTACTATGTTGTTTTGGTCTCAGGCAGGCTGATTCAGACGTTCAAAAAGATTGTCATTCTCAAGGCCAACGAGATTGTAACGGAACAATTAAAGACACTCCCACTCCACCGTGGCAGGCGGCTTCGGTGTGTAGTCGAAGAGCACGCGGTTCACGCCCTTGACCTCTGTGGTGATCCTCTGAACCAGACGATCGATGAGCGCGGGATTCAGATGTTCAACGGTGACCTCCACGACGTCCGTGGTGTTGATTGCTCTGATGACCACCGGCCATGCGTATGTCCTCTTGCCGTCCGTGATGCCTGTGGACTTGAAGTCGGGAACTATGGTGAAGTACTGCCAGACCTTGCCCTCCAGACCGGCTTTTGCGAACTCCTCTCTGAGGATGGCGTCTGACTCTCTTACCGCCTCAAGACGGTCTCTTGTAATGGCTCCCACGCACCTTACGCCCAGCCCCGGTCCCGGGAAAGGCTGACGGTAGACCATGCTGTCAGGAAGGCCCAGGGCCTTGCCTACTACCCTTACCTCGTCCTTGTAGAGAAGCTTCACCGGCTCCACAAGCTCGAAGTTCAGTTCCTCAGGAAGTCCGCCTACGTTGTGGTGAGCCTTGATTCCCGCCTCGCTCTCCAGGATGTCGGGATAGATGGTCCCCTGCCCCAGGAACCGGATGCCGTCCAGCTTGGCCGCCTCTTCAGCGAACACCTTGATGAACTCTTCACCGATGATGTGGCGCTTGGTCTCAGGGTCATCCACTCCGGCCAGCTTGTCCAGGAATCTGTCCACCGCATCGACATAGATGAGGTTTGCTCCCAGTTCCTCGCCGAAGACCTTGATGACCTGCTCGGGCTCGCCCTTTCTGAGAAGTCCGTGGTTCACGTGGACGCAGGTGAGCTGCTTGCCCACTGCCTTGATGAGAAGGGCTGCCACCACAGATGAATCCACTCCCCCGGAGAGTGCCAGAAGAACCTTTTTGTCTCCGATCTGCTCCCTCAGTTCCTTAAGCTGTTCTTCGATGAAAGCTTCCGCCTGCTGAGCGGTGGTGATGCGCTCCATCGTATCCGGTCTCTTGTTGCTTGTCATAGTGCCTCCTTATATATCTTATACCAGTTCCCAGGCCACAAGAGAGACCTTCATGGAGTTCCCTCTGACCCACTGTTCTCCAACTTCGCTGAAGCCCATGCCTTCATGGAAGATCAGGCTGGCGTTGTTGTATACGGGTTCCGTGTCCACCTCCGCCGTGACCGTGGTGACACCGTCCGCGATAGCGTGCTCCTTCACCGCCTCGTAGATCTTCTTCCCAAGACCCATCTTCCTGAAGGGCTTGTCGATGACGATCCTGTCGACGTAGAGGAATTTCTCGAATGTCCTCGAGAAAAAGTCGAAATTCTCGTTGGGATAATCTGCTCCTTCCCTTATTCCGATGAGGAAGGCTGCCCTCTCGCCGTCCACGTCGATCATCCATAAGATGTCGGCTATTCGCTTATAGAAATCCAGCTTCGCCTGATCCATGGGCGAAAGGACTTCCACGTTTTCCTCGTTGATCCTGAGTATGAACTGGTCATCCGCCGGTTCAGCATTTCTGATCACGATGTTGTTCATAATATTCTCCTCCATTTTACATAGCGGAATAACAATAAAAATATAATAGTTTCTTTTGAGAATCCTTGCAACATTTTTTTCCGAATACCTGCCCAGGCGCAAAATATATATCTCCGGCATCTACGCCTTATGCGAACTCATCTTATGCAAATTTTCCTATTGAAAAACAAAAAATTTCGCAATATAATGTTAGAAAACACAAAAATGTCTAAGCGCATTTCAGGAGGTCTAAGACATGCCCATAACCAGATATCTTGAACGTAATGCCAGAGAATGGCCGGACGACGTAGCCCTGGTGGAGCTCAACCCCACCATCACCGTACCCAGGCTCACCACCTGGAAGGAGTATGAGCTCATGGAGCCCGCCCACACCGGTCCCTACCGCGAGGAGATCACCTGGAAGGTCTTCGACGAGAAGGCCAACCGCGTGGCCAACTACCTCATGGCCAGAGGTGTCAAAAAGGGCGAGAAGGTGGGCATTCTTCTCATGAACTGCCTTTCCTGGCTTCCCATATATTTCGGCATCCTGAAATCCGGCGCCATAGCGGTGCCTCTCAACTTCAGGTATTCTTCCGATGAGATCAAATACTGTCTGGACCTGGCGGAAGTTGAAGTCCTGATCTTTGGTCCCGAGTTCATCGGCCGTATCGAGGACGTGGTGGATCAGGTCTCCAGAAACCGCCTCCTCCTCTTCGTGGGCGAGAACACCCCCACCTTCGCCGAGAACTTCCTGGTCCAGACCTCCAATTATTCCAGTAAAGCCCCTCAGGTCGACATCACCGACGGCGATCTGGCAGCCATATACTTCTCGTCCGGCACCACCGGATTCCCTAAGGCCATCCTTCACAGGCACAGCGCTCTCATGCACTCCTGCGCGGTGGAGCAGGCTCACCACGGCCAGACCAAGAAGGACGTCTTCCTCTGCATCCCTCCCCTGTATCACACCGGGGCCAAGATGCACTGGTTCGGCTCGCTGATCTCCGGCAGCCGCGCGGTGCTGCTCCGCGGTACCACACCCAGGTTCATCCTTCACGCGGTCTCTGAGGAGCGCTGCACCATAGTGTGGCTCCTGGTCCCCTGGGCTCAGGACATACTGGACGCCCTGGACAGAGGCGATGAAAAGATCGAAGATTACAATCTGGATCAGTGGAGGCTGATGCACATCGGCGCCCAGCCTGTGCCGCCCTCAATGATCCGCCACTGGATGGACTACTTCCCGGACCACGAGTACGATACCAACTACGGTCTCTCCGAGTCGCTGGGACCCGGGTGCGTGCACCTGGGTGTTGAGAACATGTCCAAGGTGGGAGCCATCGGCATCCCGGGCTACGGCTGGGAGGCCAGGATCGTGGACGAGGGACACAACACCCTGCCCCGCTGTTCTGTGGGAGAACTGGCGGTCAAAGGCCCCGGTGTCA
Organism: uncultured Peptostreptococcaceae bacterium; assembly: GCA_905235115.1. Lineage (GTDB taxonomy): Bacteria > Bacillota > Clostridia > Peptostreptococcales > Anaerovoracaceae > RUG754. The sequence goes on along the minus strand of CAJOKT010000063.1, from coordinate 677 downwards.
TGGTTGAATATTTCAATGACCCCAAGGCCACTGCAGAGGTCCTCTCTGAGGACGGATGGCTTTTCACAGGAGACGTGGCCACCACCGACGATGACGGCTTCATCTTCCTGGTGGACCGCAAGAAGGACGTCATCATCTCAGGAGGAGAAAACATCTACCCCGTGCAGATCGAGGATTTCCTCCACTCCTTCACTCCCGTCAAGGACGTGGCGGTCATCGGCCTTCCCGACAAGCGACTGGGTGAGATATCCGCCGCCATCATAGAGGTCAAGGAGGGCTTCACCTGCACCGAAGAAGAGGTGAAGGACTTCTGTCTGAAGCTTCCCAAGTACAAACGTCCGCGCAAAATAATCTTTGCGGACGTCCCCAGAAACGCCACCGGCAAGATCGAGAAGCCCAGGCTCCGCGAGATCTACGGCGGCGCCAACCTGGTGGCCCAGGAAAACGAAGTTATGTAACAAGAAACCATCACTCAATATCAGTCGAGTGGTGGTTTTTCTCTTTTTGATATCGTTCATTTTGGGGACGATTTCACCGCCTGCGGGAGTGTCGTTTGTTGAATAACCATGTCAAAAAAATTGTTAGATTGAAATTTTAATTTCTGCTAGGAGCATTTAAAACAGAAGTTAGTCCTGCAAAGGAGTAAGTGCTAGAATAGAGGTGTATCCTCCTGGGAA
>CAJOKT010000062.1 GCA_905235115.1 uncultured Peptostreptococcaceae bacterium | reverse complement strand
GTGGATGGATGACGTCAAGGACTATCTGTACTGCCCCAGGTGCGGACACAGGATGGATTTCGACTATTTCCACTATGGGTCCGTGGGAAGCTACAGCTGCCCCGAGTGCGGATTCAGGCGGGAAAACATCAGCTATTCAGTGACGGACGTGGACTATGCCAACGACGAGATCACGGTGAACGGTGAGGTCAAGATCAAGGTCTCAAGCCACGTGCTCTTCAACCTGTACAACATCATCGGAGCATACTCTGTGTGCGACATCCTGGGTATCGACCGCGGGACCACGGTTAAGGCTCTTTCAGATGACAGGATCATGGGCAAGATCTACGACGAATTCACGGTAAATGACAGGAAGTACACCATTCTCAACTGCAAGGCTGAGAACAATTCCACATATAACCTGGCTCTGCTGTACGCCGCTGCGGACAACAAGGGCGCGGGCAGGAAAACCATAGTCCTGGGCCACAGGGAGATCAGCAGGAGGTACGTGCACTTCGACCTGTCATGGCTCTACGACATCAACTTCGAGATGCTGAGCCCGGAGGACTATGTGGTCTGCACCGGACCAAACGCCCTGGATTTCGCGGTGAGAGCAAAGCTTGCGGGCATCAGGGAAGAGAACATCATAGTCATGGATGATCTGACCGGCATCAAACAGGTCATCGAAGAGAAAACTGAAGGAAACGTATACGGAGTGCTGAACTTCGACTATGTGGAGCCTTTCAGGAAGGGGATAAAGGAGGAAGCAAAATGAAGATCATCATAGGACACCTTTATCACGACCTCATGAATCTCTACGGAGATTCGGGCAACGTCAAGGCTCTCGTATATCATCTGAAGGAACAGGGCGCGGATGTGGAGGTCAGAAACTTCACCATCGGCGACCCGAAGGTCTTCGCGGACTGCGACATGCTCTACGTGGGAAGCGGCACGGAGAGAACTCTGGACCTGGCCCTTCAGGACATGAAGAGGGACATGGATCCATTCACGGAGTTCATCGAATCCGGCAGGCCGGTGCTTGCAACCGGCAACTCGCTGGAGCTTTTCGGCAGGAACGGCATAGGCGTATTCAATTACAACGCAGAGTACACAGGTCGTGTGGTGAAGGACGTGGAGACCGCCTGCAGCCTTGTTGACAGCGCGGTGATCGGGTTCGAGAACCATGCCGGACACATCGAGGGCATGGGAGATTTCATCATCGATGGAGAGTTCCTGGGCACGTATGTGATCGGACCCATCCTGGTGAGGAACCCGGAGCTCTGCAGGTATTTTGTGCACAAGCTCATCGGCGCAAAAGACCCCGCCCACAACTACTCAGAAGAAGACTACGCTTACGAAGAAGAAGCATACAAGAAGACGATAAATGCAGAATGAGATAATCATAAAAGGCGCCTGCGAAAACAACCTTAAGAAGCTGGACGTCCGCATCCCCAGGGACAAACTTGTGGTCCTCACGGGACTGTCGGGCTCCGGCAAGTCGGGCTCCGGCAAGTCTTCGCTTGCCTTTGATACCATATTCGCGGAGGGACAGAGACGCTACATGGAGTCTCTGTCTTCATACGCCAGGCAGTTCCTGGGGCAGATGGAGAAGCCCAACGTGGAGTACATAGAGGGCCTGAGTCCGGCCATCTCCATCGACCAGAAGGCCACCAACCACAACCCCAGGTCCACCGTGGGGACCGTTACGGAGATCCACGACTACCTGAGACTGCTCTACGCCAGGATCGGCAAGCCACACTGCCCGGTGTGCGGGAGACCCATCAGCTCTCAGACCGTGGATCAGATGACCGATGCGGTCATGGCCATGGACGAGGGCACAAAGGTGCAGGTGCTGGCGCCGGTGGTAAGAGGCAAGAAGGGTACCCACGAAAAGGTCATCGACAGGATCAAGAGAGAAGGCTTCACCAGGCTTCTGGTGGACGGCGAGACCAAGCTCATAGGCGAGGACGAGATCAAACTTGAAAAGACCTACAAGCATACCATCGAGATCGTGGTGGACAGGATCCAGGTCAAGCCCGGCCAGGAGAGCCGGATCGCCGAGGCCTGCGAGCTGGCGCTGAGCCAGTCGGAAGGCGGTCTGGTCCACGTGGTGTCGGACTTTTATGACCACCACGAGGACAGGATATTCAGCACCAAACTGGCCTGCCCGGAGCACGGCGCCGCCCTGGAGGAACTGGAGCCCAGAATGTTTTCCTTCAACGCCCCCTTCGGAGCCTGCCCGGTCTGCTCGGGAATCGGCTTCACACAGAAGATAGACCCGAGGAAATTCATAGACGAGGAGCTCTCCATTGCTGAAGGAGCTCTTCAGCCGGTGTTCAATTCCATGGAGTATTCCGGCTGGTACAGGCAGATGATAGCCGGCCTCATGGAGTACCACCACGTGGATCCAAGGATCCCCCTGAAGGCCCAGCCCAGACAGTTCATCGACGAGCTCTACTGGGGCACCGGCGACAGGAAACTGACTTGGTACTATGTGTCCAGAGGCACGGGCAAGAAGACCGTGCAGGAGAGGCCCTTCGAGGGCTGCCTGACCAACATCGAGCGGAGAGTCCTGGAGACATCTTCGGATTACCTGAAAAACAAGATGGAACCCTTCATGACCAGGAAGGCCTGCCCCGCCTGCGGCGGCAGACGCTTCAGGCCGGAGATCCTGGCGGTCACGGTAGGGGGACTGAACATATCGGAGCTGTCTGACCTGAGCGTGGAGGAGTGCCTGAAGTTTTTTGCGCAGGTGGACTTAAGCGACAAGGACCGCTACATCGCGGAACAGATAATCAAGGAAATCAAGGCAAGACTCAACTTCATGAAGAATGTGGGTCTGGACTACCTGACGCTCTCCAGAAGTGCCGCAACCCTGTCCGGAGGAGAATCCCAGAGGATCAGGCTGGCCACCCAGATCGGTTCCGGTCTGGTGGGCGTGCTGTACATACTGGACGAACCCTCCATCGGACTGCATCAGAGGGATAACGAGAAGCTCCTGAAGACTCTCCGGGATCTGACGGATATCGGCAACACCCTGATCGTGGTGGAACACGACGAGGACACCATGTACGCCGCGGATCACATCGTGGATATCGGTCCCGGAGCCGGAGTCAACGGCGGGCACCTGGTGGCCCAGGGCACCGTGGAGGACATCATGGCATGTCCTGAGTCCATAACAGGGCAGTACCTTTCAGGCCGCAAAAAGATCCAGCTTCCCATGTTCAGACGTTCCGGCAACGGTCACTCCATAGTGGTAAGAGGAGCCAGGCAGAACAACCTGAAGAATATAGACGTGGAATTTCCCTTGGGCAAGTTCGTCTGCGTCACAGGAGTTTCCGGCTCCGGCAAGTCCTCCCTTGTAAACGAGATACTCTACAAGGGCGCGGCCTCCGTGACCAACAGGCTCCAGGAGGAGCCCGGCGACCACGATTCACTGGAGGGGCTTGAGTTCATCGACAAGGTCATCGACATCGACCAGAGCCCCATCGGGCGCACGCCCAGGTCCAACCCGGCCACATACACGGGGATGTTCAATACCATCAGAGACCTGTTCGCGTCTCTGCCTGAGGCAAAGATGCGCGGGTACCAGAAGGGCCGCTTCAGCTTCAACGTTAAGGGTGGGCGCTGCGAGGCCTGCTCCGGCGACGGCATAATCAAGATCGAGATGCACTTCCTGCCGGACGTATACGTGCCCTGCGAGGTCTGCCACGGCAAAAGATACAACCGGGAGACCCTGGAAGTGAAGTACAAGGGCAAGGACATCGCGGATGTGCTGAACATGACCGTGGACGAAGCCCTGGATTTCTTTAAGAATATACCGCAGATACACAAATTCCTGGTGACTCTGCAGTCGGTGGGACTGGGCTACATCAAGCTGGGACAGCCCTCCACGGAGCTTTCCGGAGGAGAGGCCCAGAGGGTGAAGCTGGCCACCGAGCTTGCCAAGAGGTCGACGGGAAAGACGCTTTACATACTGGACGAGCCCACCACCGGCCTGCACTTCGATGACATCAACAAGCTCATCGCGGTGCTTCAAAAGCTGGTGGACCAGGGGAATACCGTGGTGGTCATCGAGCACAATCTGGACGTGATCAAGTGCGCGGACCACGTGATCGACCTGGGACCTGAGGGCGGAAGCCGCGGCGGCACCGTGGTGGTCACCGGCACCCCTGAAGAGGTGGCGGAGTACGAGGAGTCCTACACCGGACAGTTCCTGAAAAAGATGCTGAATAGGAAATAAGGAGGCTGCTATGATCTACCGCAAATTCAAAGATCTGGACATTTCCATGCTGGGCTTCGGGCTCATGAGACTTCCGGTTCTGGAGGACGGTTCCATCGACGAGGCGCAGACAGCCGAGATGGTGGATTACGCCATAAAGCACGGGGTCAACTACTTCGACACCGCCTGGCCCTATCACAAGGGATTATCGGAGATCGTCATAGGAAAGATCCTGAAGAACTACCCGAGGGACAGTTTTTTCCTGGCCAATAAATATCCGGGCCACGCCATCGCCGAGAAGTACGATCCGGCGGACACCTTTGAGAAGCAGCTCAGGAAGTGCCAGGTGGACTACTTTGACTTTTATCTTTTGCACAACGTGTACGAGAATTCCATCGCAACTTACGAGGATCCACAGTGGGGCATTATCGACTACTTCGTGGAGCAAAAGAAACAGGGCAGGATCAGATACCTGGGATTTTCCAGTCACGGCGACCTGCCGGTGCTCCAGAAGATCATGGATAAGTACGGCGACATGATGGACTTCTGCCAGCTCCAGATCAACTACCTGGACTGGTCCGTGCAGAAGGCCGCAGAAAAGTACGAGATGGCGGCGGAGCACGGCCTTCCGGTCATCATCATGGAGCCCGTAAGAGGCGGCAAGCTGGCCAAACTTCCCGAAAGCACAATGGAGGCTCTGAAGGTCGGGAGACACGAAGCTTCGGCTGCATCCTACTCACTTCGCTGGTGCCAGTCCCTGGATAACGTGGTGGTGGTGCTCAGCGGCATGACGGCCAGAGATCAGATGGTGGATAACGTGGCCACCTTCGACCACTACGATCCGCTGACCGACGAGGAGCTGAAACTCCTGCTGGATGCCGCGGAAGGCATGAAGAACGAGGTCCCATGCACGGCGTGCAGATACTGTACCGCCAGCTGTCCCATGGAGCTGGACATCCCGGATCTTTTATTCAAATTCAACCAGATCAGGGCTGAAAGCGGCTTCAATATCAAGATGCAACTGGACGCGCTTCCCCAGGACAAGCTGCCATCGGCCTGCATCGGCTGCGGCGCCTGCATGGAAATATGTCCGCAAAAGATCGAGATTCCTGTGGAGCTTGCGGCCTTCACAGAGGCGCTGGCCAAGATCCCCGACTGGGCGGACATCTGCAGGCAGAGGGAAGAGGACGCCAGGAAACTGGAAGAAGCGAAACTGTATTGATCTGTCAACCGAAAACAAGCCCCCGGCCTAAGAGATGCGGCCGGGGGTCTTTTGCATATGCGTGACAAGCTTCGATACGTGGGTGGGTGAGGGTGATGCGGCACATTCTATTGGCAAAACCCTAACCGGAGTGCGGATTTCGATGAAAAACACGGTGGCAGTGCGGATTTGGCAATGAAAAAGCCCGAAAACGGCGCATTCTATTGGCAAAACGCCACTCGCACCGCGGATTTCGATGCAAAACACGGTAGCAGTGCGGTTTTGGCAATGATAACCGCGCGGACCGTGATCTCGCCCGCAGACCGACCCCCGCCTCAACGCACATATATCAAAAGAGGAGAAGTTCGCCGCTTCTCCTCTGCATGCAGAGAGAAGAGTACGCCAGGAAGCTGGAAGAAAAACATATTTATTGAGATAGTTGTTTTTTTAGATTAATTCTAAAACTCTCCGTGATAATAATGCGGAGAGTTTTTGCTGTATGACGGGCATGCCGCCAATCTGTGGTGAAAGTCCACAAGGGGCGTAGCCAACAACGAACCCCCATAGCGACTCCCAAGGTTCAAA
>CAJOKT010000061.1 GCA_905235115.1 uncultured Peptostreptococcaceae bacterium | reverse complement strand
AGACGCGGGACGCGGCTGGAGAAGAGTTGTGGCATCCCCGATCCCTGAGAAGATCGTGGAGATCGACGCGGTGAAGACCCTCTGGCCCACCACGATCGTGATCACCTGCGGAGGCGGCGGAATACCGGTGATCGAGCATGAAGACGGATCCCTTGAGGGAACGGCAGCAGTCATCGACAAGGACTTTGCCGCGGAGCTTCTTGCGGAGCAGGTAGACGCGGACATCCTGATGATCCTGACAGAGGTGGAGCAGGTGGCTATACACTACAACAAGCCCGATCAGAAGGACCTGGCGAAGATGACCCTGGAAGAAGCGGAGAAGTACTGCGCGGACGGAGAGTTCGCGCCGGGCTCCATGCTTCCGAAGGTGCAGGCAGCCATGAAGTTCGTGAAGGCATATCCTGAGAAGAAGGCCATCATCACATCCCTTGCAAAGGCGGTGGACGCCCTAAAGGGAGAGACAGGTACGGTAATAGTAAATAAATAGTCCCGCAAAGGATAAACAAAAACTTCCGGCCTTCCGGTCGGAAGTTTTTTGCGCGTAGTTCGAGTGAGCTCTTTGGATAATATCGGATAGTTTTGCCTCTCTTGAGCGATAAATGCGGCGGAGAAGGGCAAGTTTTCCGCAAAACACGTGCGCGGAGGGCAAATTTGTATGTTTTTAGTCTGAATCCGCCTTGAACTGTTCCATCGCACTCATTTGCATCAAAAAACTTCCGGTCTGCAGGCCGGAAGTTTTGCTTTGCCTTGGAATTATTCATCGGGGTACACGTATGTTTTGTGAACCACAGGATCGAACTCTACTCTGTAGACCGCACCTTTTCTATCGGTAAGTGTGCCGGGGATCATCTCGTGTTCAGTGACCATCAGAGGCACTCCTGACATTTCGGAGCTGTCCAGAAGCTCAGGAGAGGTGACGCAGACGGGCTCCAGACCGAGCTCCATCAGGGCCTCCAGTGCTTTGCGGTTGGTCACGTTCAGGGCCGGACCGCCGATGACCCTGAGACCCTGAGCCTTCAGCATGGCAATGTGGCCTATGCTGTTGACCATGGCAGAGGCGTTGACCTTCCTGAGAGAGTCAGCGTAGGATGCAGCGTTCTCCCTGAGCCAGATGTCGAAGCTTCCCCTGGAAACGAAGGGAAGCATATCGCAGGCATCCGGCACGTCGGCCACGGTCCTGTAAAGCCTGAGAGACTCCGGAGATGGGGCAACAGTTGCTTCGTCAGGTTTGACCCGTTTCGCTGAAGCGGCCTTCAGAGCCTCCAGCCGGCCGAGAGCATCTCGCCTCAGCCTGTTTATGGACGATACCGGGATGAACACGTTGCCTTTTATGACCGTCTTCAGGCGGCGGAGAGAAAAGGGAGTGCCTCCGGTCTTTTGCAGCTGCCTGAGAAGAGCCTCCTCGGTGATGGCGGCTTTTTCGGCTGTGAGCGCTACGATGTCCGGGTCCTCCGCTGAGACTGAGATCCCGGTGCCTGGATCTTTCACGTCCAGCCTTACGGGCTCGCCTTCGGAAGCGAGGACGAACATGTCTACGGGGGCTTTGCGTTCGCTGCCCTCTATGATGTCCGTGGCCTTCCTGAGGAGCTTGTCGGACACAAGACGGTTGACCTGCCGGCCCTTGCGGACGGGCTTCTTCAGGTCGCCCACTTTGACGGTCCCGTCAGAAAGATCCTCCAGGTATGTGACCTTGAAGGATGAGTTCTCCTCGCCCTTTATCTCAAGAACGTCATGCATTATGATCTCATGGACCGGGCGCAAAACAGCATACTGCCTGACGGAGTCTGATGCGGCGGTGCCTGCCGGAACCCCGGTGTTCTTTGAGGAGTCTCCGGACATCAGGTCATCTCCGGGGTCACCGGGGACATAGCCCTTTGTGAAGCCGTTTCTGTTGAAGACCTGGAGAAGATCAGAGTGATCCTCCTCAGACAGAACATAGCTTCCCTTTGCAATGTACTCGTCCATGTATTTCCTGTACAGGCAGGTGACCAGCGCCACGTATTCGGGGGATCTCATTCGTCCCTCGATCTTGAAGGAACTGACTCCCGCATCGATCAGCTCGCCGATGCTCCCGATGAGACTGAGATCCTTGGGGGACAGGGGATGGCTGTTGTCCAGGGGGTGTCCCTGAAGGTCCCTGTAGGTGTAAGGCAGCCTGCATGGCTGAGCGCACATTCCGCGGTTGCCGGAACGGCCTCCGATGTACCTTGAGAGCTGGCACTGACCGGAGTAGCACATGCAGAGAGCGCCGTGGATAAAGACCTCTGTCTCGTTGACTCCGGAACACTCTCTGATCTCCTCCAGCCCAAGTTCCCTGGCCAGCACCACCCTGGAGTACCCCAGTTCTTTTGCGGCCGCCGCGCCCTCCTTGTTGTAGACGGTGGCTTGGGTCGACAGATGGATGGGCATGCCGGGCAGGGCGTCTCTTATGACCTTCCCCAGGCCCAGATCCTGGATTATGAAGGCGTCCGCGCCGATACCGTAAAGCTCCCTGGCGTATCTCAGCGCGTCCGGCAGTTCCTCGTCGGAAAGCAGTGTGTTCAGGGTCACGTAGGTCTTTACGTTTCTGAGGTGACCGTAGTCGATGACCTGTTCCAGCTCGGGCAGGGTGAAATTGTCCGCCCCCATCCGGGCGTTGAACATGCTGCCGCCGAGATATACGGCGTCAGCTCCTGCGGCAACCGCCGCCTTGTATTGCTTTATTCCCCCTGCAGGGGCCAGTAATTCTGTCTTTTTCATGGTCATAGCACCGTTCTTCTCTTGCGCAAAATATTTTACACCCACGATTCTATCACAAAACTCAGGTCCGCGGAAGAAGGGGAAGAGTCCGCGTGGGATGTTTTGCATGAAAAGACCCGCTCCGAAGAGCGGGTCTTAATTCCTGAGTTAATTCAGATAGTTACCTGATCCTCAGATCGGATCAAGCTTCCATAGCCTCGAGAGCTGCTTTCTTGTCGGCTTCTCTCTGCTCAAGGATCTTCTCATACATCTCGTCAGACATCTTTTCCATTGTGATGCCTGTCCAGCCGTAGAAGATAGAGATCAGCGGGTTGACCCAGTTAAGTACCGCATAGGGGATATAGCTGGAGTCTACCTGTAAGAAGCTTCTCATTGTAGCACCGCAGGTGTTCCACGGGAAGAAGTTGGATGTAAGAGTACCGGAGTCCTCTAAGCATCTTGACAGGTTCTTCGGGTGGAGACGGAGATCTTCAAAGTATTCCTTGAACATTCTTCCGGGAAGGATGATCGCCAGGTACTGGTCGGAGCAGAGTGCGTTAACTACGACACACATAACGATGGTAGCTGTAACAACGCCGCCTCTGGACTTTCCGAAGATCTTAAGGATCCAGCCTGCAAGAGTCGACATCATGCCCGTGCAGTCAACGACGCCGCCGAAGCACATCGCGCACATGATGAGTGAGATCGTCCACATCATTCCCTGCATACCGCCTGTTGAAAGAAGTGATCCAAGGTTCTCCCAGATCGATCCGTTGTCGCCCTCAAGGAGCTCTTCGGGAACTTCTGTCTCAACGCCGTAGTTGAGGATCGAAGGAACGTGAAGAAGTGTGCTGGAATCCTGGGAAGCCATGAAGGGGATACCGAGGATAACACCGCCGATAAGTGACGGAAGTGCAGGAAGCTTAAGAGCTACTGCCACGATTACGAATACGGGCGGGATCAGATAAAGGATACCGACTTTGAAGTTGCTTGTGATGAAGTTCAGGATATCCTGGATCATCTGCTCATCAGCATTGCCGCCGCTGTGTGTGAAGCCCAGCACCAGGTAAACGATCAGAGCGATCAGAAGGGACGGGGTCACGGTGTAAATCATGTGTCTGATGTGCTCAAACAGCGTGTCTCCTGCAACAGCGGGAGCCAGGTTGGTGGTATCGGAAAGCGGGGACATCTTGTCTCCGAAATAAGCTCCGGATACAACAGCGCCGGCTGTCATGGCTGCGGGGAAACCGAGAGCGATACCTACGCCCATCAGAGCTGCGCCCATGGATCCTGCTGTGGACCAGGAAGATCCGGTTGCAAGGGATACGATGGAGCAGAGGATGCAGGCTGTGAACAGGAAGATCTTCGGGCTGATGATCTTGATTCCATAGAACATCATGGAAGGAACAACACCGCCGGAGACCCAGGAACCGAGCATCAGACCTACAACAGCAAGGATGAGGATCGCCTGCATCGTTCTGTTTATGGCTGCGAGGATTCCCTGTTCCAGATACGCCCACTTGTAGCCGTTCGCAATAGCGACGATGGATGCGAACGCGCAAGCGAAGAGTAATACTACGTGGCCCTCACCAGCGTCCAAGTCGACCATGACGCCCCAATAAAGGAGTACGATCATGACGATGAAGACTAAGGCTACTTGCCACCCTGGGATTTTTTTACCCATAATAAGTCCTCCTTATAAAATAAGAAATGTAAATAAAGATTCGCGCCTTTCGCGCATAAATTATTATATCGATTCACCCTCATTTTGTCAATAAAATTGAGTGTTTTGGAAGGAAGCTCTGGAACATTGTTTTCCTATATATAATAATGCGAGCGTAATATTGTAAAATGGCACAAAACACACCTGACCGGGAAATGCGCAAAACACACATGATCCTGCATCGGAATTGCCCAAAAAAAGTTGAAAATTTTTTAAAAATTCCCCTTGACATGTGGGGGGAAGGGTGGTAATCTAATAAAGCTGTCGCGAAAAACGACGGCCGCGCGTATGGCGTGTTGAACCTTGAAAACTTCATAGTGTGAGAATTTTGTAAGTA
>CAJOKT010000060.1 GCA_905235115.1 uncultured Peptostreptococcaceae bacterium | reverse complement strand
ATTTCCTACCAGGAAAATGGGTCTTCCGGCTGCTGATGCGCTGAGCGCGTCCGCATAGTTCAGTCCGGAAGCTACGATCAGTTCATCACCGTCCAGACCCGCTTCCTTGAGGACTTCGATGTTGGTCAGGAATCTGTTGTCTCCGGCAAGTCTTTCAACATTACCATCGATGGCTTCATCCACCTTTTCAAGAACTGCACCGGTGCCGCCGATGATATAGACGGTTCCGCCGGTGGTATTCAGATTGCTGTTGATATATCCGGTGACCTTATCGATGCTCTTCTGGTCTTTGCCCACAAGAAGCACAGGTGCGTCCTTCTTGTATGCCAGATAGCTTGCGGAGAGAGCATCGGGGAAGTCTGCTCCGCTGGCGAGGATGATGTCATCAAATCCGGGAACATCCTTGACTTCCTTCAGGTGGTCCGCAGCAGCGATGGCTGTGTCGTATCTGTCCTGTCCGGCAAGTCTGATGATCTCGTTGGCCTCACCGTATTCGAACAGGATGGCGTAGAGGTTCCTGGAGTACCAGTTCTCATCGTATTTGGTCTGGACCCTGATGACCTGCTCATCGGATACAACGGCATCGTACGCAACTCCGGCGTGCGCTACGGGAGCCTGCATTCCGCCTACGTCTTCCATGTTTCCGAAACCATAATCGAGATACTGGGAAGATCCCTGCTGCTCGGTTGGCACGGTATAGTAGTAGGTATGATATTCGTCCACGTGATCGTTGAGAGTGATCTTGGCAGTGGTGGTTCCCTCGGGAACTCTGACTATGGCCAGGGGCAGATACTCCTCTACCATGTCTCCGGTGTACCAGTCTGCATAGGATGCATCGTAACCGCGGTCCACGATCTCGATGTCGGTGATCTCCTGACCGTTCACATTAACGGTGAATCCCAGTTTGGGAACGATCACGTCTTCTGCGCTGATCTCAACTTCTGCATCAGCGTCGGCGAAATAGCAGCCGCACTCTTCGCAGTACCAGTATTCGATGTTTCCTTCAGCTTCGAAGGTGGCATCTTTTGCGTCAATGTGAGTCAGGGTGTGCTCGTGCTCACCGAAGGTCACCTTCACGGCATGGGGATCCGTTGACGGAAGTATTCCCATCTGCACTCCGGAGAAGGTCCTGGCACTGGGGTTGTTGGACTTGTTGTATGTGGGGAAGTCGATACAGTCCAAAGTAGACGCGTAGTCCCTGTTCCAGATATCATATGTAAAGAAAGGTCTGGCGGTGGAATTGGTGGAGAGACTCCCTATGAATGTGACCTTGCCGCCGCTGGTCTCGGGATACAGAGGCATTACCGCAGGACGGTGGTCGCCGTTGTTCACTGAGTTGGAACCTGCGTACCGATCGTAAATGGAATCATCTATGTGCCAGCAGACCAGACCGCCATTTGTGGCATAACTGCCATAACTGTAGCCCGGATATGAGTAGGAAACTATATTGATGGGCTCATCCCAGCCGGAAAATTCACGGTTTTCGAGAAGGTAGTAGTCTCCGTCAACACCGGTCTCGACTCTCAGGACGTTGTATCCATCGCCCTGATCGCTTACTACGTCATGTATTCCTGAAGATACCGTCTCGGGAACTACCCATCCGAGGCAGCTCCTGGACCAGGCGTCGAAAGCTACCGGATAATAGTCTTCGAGGGTATCGCTCCACCCCCATGACCCGTCGCACATAACAGTGAGATATCCGTCGGTGTAGTTTCTCCAGCTTCCGGTATTGGGATTGCTGCGTCCGTCATAGAGATCCGGAAGACCCAGATAGTGGCCGAGTTCATGAGCCAGAACACTGATTGGCTCCTGCCAGCCGATTTCAAGCTGTTCTGAAATGGCGATGTAGCTGTCTACGTACACTCCGTCAGGGCAGGGCACATAGTCTTCCCAGTCGGGATAATCAGACTGGAAATAGTAGTACCATCCCGAACGGATGTTCCAGGCGTGTGACCAGAGATATAAATTATCTTCATATTGTGATAAATACGGATCGAAGGCCGCTTCGTATCCTGCTACCACTACTGCAAGAGCCATCTCATCCGTGGTGATCTCTCCGTCATTGTTGGAATCAAAAGTAGAGAAATCGACATATGCATCAGCTTGTTTGACACCCTCTACCAGAGCCTGTATCCACTTGGCGTCTTCGTCCTCATCTTCGAGGTCCCAGATTCCATGTGCTGTGGGCAGGGTGATGTGTACGACACCATCGTTGACCTTGTCTTTCGTGTTGTGGTTGCCTCCGACGTTGTACGCGCTGGTCTCCTTTGCGGGCACGAAAGCGAACTGATTGAAGGACATATCCTTGTAGTACTGTCCCAGCGAAAGGTCTCCCTGGAAAATGGTGTTGCCCCAGTCAAAATCGTCCTGATAATCCATGTTGCTGAACTCCAGGACCAGCACCAGAAGAGGGGTCTCCGTCGGAGTATCGAAGTGGGGATACCTTGACGGGATCTTCTCTGTGATGGGAGTGCCGGAATACTGGCCGCTTGCCCACGCCACATCATCCAGTGTTACCAGCTGAAATTCATGACCGGGAGCAAAGGGCAGCTTCCCGCATCTGAACAGGTTTTCCTGATTAGCCTGTACTGCGCTCTGACCCGCATCTGCTCCGAAAGCTGCTGTTGTGAAGCAGAGGCAGAAGATCAGTACAAGTGCAGCGATCCTGCAAAACTTTCTCATAAAATTCTCCTTTTTTAAAAGTGGTGCCCGAAGGCGCCTGAGTGATAACTTGAGGTATAGTACATACCTGTGTGCGGCCGCCTTTAGGCGGTCTATTCTTTTACGGTATAATTATACCTTTTTGTAGACCCGATTTCTATAATTTACACAAATATTTATGCAAAAATTATTCACATAAATATTCATGCAAAAGACCATGCCCGCAGAGGACAATTCTTAGGGGCAGCGGGGGAAGAATGTGTTTTTTGCTCCAAACCTTGAAACGGAACGCAATAAATGGTAAAATCAACCTATCTATAGGCAGAGGACGGGTTCGGCATCATGAAGGACAGATATCCAAGAGTAGAAATAGATCTGGTGCACCTGAAACACAACGTGGAAGCGGTGGTCAGGAAGTGTGGAGAGATCGGTATCGACATCGCCGGTGTCATCAAGGGGGCCACAGGGCTTCCGGAGGTGGCGAAGGCTTTTGACGAGGGCGGCGCGAAATGGATCGCGTCATCCAGGCTGGAGCAGATCCGGGACGCCATCGACGCAGGCATCAGGAAACCCATGATGCTCATCAGGATCCCCATGCTCACGGAAGTGGAGGACATGATCAGGCTTTGCGACTACAGCCTTGAAAGCGAAGTGGAAGTTCTTAAGGCCGCTGATGAAGAGGCCGGAAAGCAGGGTAAGATCCACAACGTCATCCTCATGGCGGACATGGGAGACCTGAGGGAAGGCTTCTGGGACAAGGACGAGATGGCTCAGGCGGCGCTCATGGTGGAGAGGGACCTGAAAAACCTGCATCTTGCAGGTATCGGCACCAATGTAGGCTGCTACGGTTCTATCCTTCCCACGGTGGGCAAGCTCAACGAGCTGGTGGCTGTCGCTGAGAAGATCGAAGCCGTCATCGGAAGGAAGCTGGAGATCATCTCCGGAGGGGCCACCTCCAGCCTAATGAGAGTCTGGGACGGCACAATGCCGGAAAGGATCAACATGCTTAGATGCGGAGAGGGTATACTTCTTGCCAGAGACCTGCCGCTTTTCTACAACTGCCCCCAGCCGGAGCTCTGCCAGGACATGTTCAGGCTTAAGGCCGAGGTCATCGAGGTGAAGGACAAGCCCTCCCATCCTGTGGGCGATATCGGGTTCGACGCCTTCGGACATCAGGTACAGTATGTGGACAGAGGCATCAGGCGCCGGGCGCTGCTTGGCATCGGCAAGGTGGACTACGGCGATCCCTCGGAGCTTCTTCCCATGGAAGAGGGCGTGGAGATCCTCGGAGCATCCTCGGATCACACCATCGTGGACATTGAGGACGCCGTGAAGGACTGGAAGGTGGGAGACATCATGACCTTCGATGTGAATTACGCCATCCTGGTCTACATAACCAGTTCCAGGAATGTCAGCATAGTATTCAAATAGGGCGGGCGCGGATGTTTTGCGCAGGAAGCCCGGGGTAACAGAAGACACTTAAATTGATTTTTAAGATAAAGAAAGAAGGAAGAAACATGACAGAAAAACAGACTTTCACCCAGGAAGGTTACGACAAGATCGTTGCGGAACTTGACGAACTGATCACAGTCAAAAGACCGGAGATCGCAGAAAAACTTAAGGAAGCGAGAGCTTTCGGAGACCTTTCCGAGAACGCTGAATACGACGCTGCGCTTGATGAGCAGGCCGAGACCGAGGAAAGGATCCAGAAACTGGAGGAAATGGTCAAAAACGCCGAGATCATCAACGAGGACGAGATATCCAGCGACTTCGTGGGCGTCGGTCTGAACGTCAAGGTCAAAGACCTTGATACCAAGCAGGTGTCCACCTACTCCATCGTAGGGACCACCGAGGTTGATCCTTTTGCGGAACCTTTCCCGAAGATCTCCAACGAGTCGCTGATCGGCCAGCATCTGATCGGCAAAAAGAAGGGCGACGAAGTGGAAGTGGTAGTTCCGGACGGGACCCGGAGACTCAAGATCATGGGAATAACAAAATAAAGCGGGAGAATAAAATGAGTACAGAAGAAATCAAGGGTGCTGAGGCAAATGTTCCTCAGGTTGAAGAAGTGTCCGAAGAGCAGCTCTCCGAGCAGCGTCAGGTAAGAAGAGAGAAGCTGAAGGCCCTGCAGGAGGCGGGCAGGAACCCCTTCCTGCATGAGACCTGGGATGTGACAGCGCACTCCATGGACATCAGGGAGAATTTCGAAGCAATGGACGGCCAGGAGGTCTCCGTGGCCGGACGTATCATGGCTTTCAGGCAAATGGGCAAAGCTTCCTTTGTGGATCTGCAGGACAAGCAGGGCAGGATCCAGATATTCGTGGGCAGAGACCAGATCGGCGCCGACGAATACAAGTGGTTCAAAACATACGACAGAGGCGACATCATCGGTGTCGTGGGCGAGGTCTTCAAGACCAAGACCGGCGAGGTCTCCGTCAAGGCTTCACAGGCAGTTCTCCTTTCAAAATCCATCCAGGTGCTCCCGGACAAGTGGGCAGGTCTCAAGGACCAGGATCAGAGATACCGTCAGAGATACGTCGACCTGATCATCAATCCAGACGTAAAGGACACTTTCCTCAAGAGGGCTAAATGCATCAAGGAATTCAGAAGAGTTCTGGAGGAAGACTTCGGATACATGGAAGTGGACACGCCGATCCTGACCACCATCGCAGGCGGAGCCAACGCCAGACCTTTCAATACTCACCACAATACGCTGGATCTGGATCTGAAGCTGAGGATCTCCAACGAGCTCTTCCTCAAGAGATGCATCGTAGGCGGACTGGACAGGGTCTATGAGATGGGCAAGATGTTCCGCAACGAGGGCATGGACCGCCGTCACAATCCTGAGTTCACCAACATGGAGTGCTACGCTGCGTACCAGAACATGGAATTCACCATGGAGGTCACCGAGCAGCTCCTCTACAAGGCTCAGATGCTCATAAACGGCACGCCGATCCTCCATTACCAGGGCAAGGATTTCGACATCACACCGCCCTGGAAGAGAGTCACCATGGAAGGCGCCATCAAGGAACTTACCGGAGTGGACTTCGACAGGATCACAACTGATGAGGAGGCCCAGAAGGCCGCCATCAAGGCCGGCATGGACAAGGAAGACATTGAAGGACTTTCCAGAGGCAAAGTCATAGCTGAGATCGACCACTTCGTGGAGGACGAGCCGGGATATCTGGACGGACCTGTTTTCGTCATCGGGCATCCCGTAGAGGTATCTCCTCTGGCCAAGCGCGACCCCAAGGACCCCAGGATCACCAGAAGATTCGAGGCATATCTCAACGGCTGGGAGATCGCCAACGCATTCTCCGAGCTCAATGACCCCATCGACCAGTATCAGAGATTCTATGAGCAGCAGAAAGCTCTGGAGGCAGGGGATGACGAAGCTCATCCCATGGATACGGACTTCGTAAACGCCATCGAAGTAGGCCTTCCGCCCACAGGCGGTCTGGGGGTTGGTATCGACAGATGCATCATGCTGATCTGCGACGCGCCGTCCATCAGAGACATCGTGCTCTTCCCGACAATGAAGCCGATCGAAGACAAGCCTTCAAAGCCGGCAGAGCCAAAGCCTGCCAGGAAGCTTGACCTTTCCAAGGTAGAGATTGAGCCTCTCTTTGAAGAATACGTCGATTTCGAGACCTTCTCAAAGTCCGATTTCAGAGCAGTGAAGATCAAGGAATGCTTCGCGGTTCCCAAGTCAAAGAAGCTCCTTCAGTTCACCGTAAACGATGGCTCAGGCGTTGACAGGACTATACTTTCAGGCATTCATGAATGGTATGAACCCGAAGAATTAGTCGGAAAAACTGCCGTAGCAATAACCAATCTTCCTCCCCGAACAATGATGGGAGTTGAGTCCAACGGAATGCTTTGCTCTATGCTCTACAACTACGAGGGAGAAGAAGCACTCAACTTCATAATCCTCGATGACAGCATTCCTGCAGGTGCAAAACTGTATTAATATTTACTCTGAAACAAGCCATTTCGATACATTTCGATACTTTTCGATACAAAACATGTAAATAATCATGTAACTGGACCCCATAAATGATGCGATTGCAGTGTTTATGGGGTTTTTTAATGCGAAAAAGTAGATGAAAAAGACAATCGCATACTTGTTATATGAAATGCAAAATGCAATTCCAAATTGAACATGTATAGTTAACTGACATGGACCTTGAAAACTGAATACACCTGATCGAGAAATGCGTCGAAGATCTCCTCCGG
>CAJOKT010000059.1 GCA_905235115.1 uncultured Peptostreptococcaceae bacterium | reverse complement strand
GCGTAAGCATTAAAGGCTGGAATACTCAATGATCCAGCCTTTAGCATCCAATCAAGTCACAGGAATTCCTATTTACAGAAATTCCTTCACACTCTCGCAGATAAATATGATGAATTTGGTATTCCTTACAAGTACGAGTGCCCTCTTTATCTCGACGGCTACGGCTGGGTCCGGCCTGACTTTGAGCTTATGAACATCAGATACAGGAGAATCATCTACCATGAACATCTGGGTATGATGGATGAACCTGCGTATGTCGAGAAAAATATCAGAAAGGTCCGAGCCTACGAACGAAACGGTCACGTCGCAGGCAGGGACCTGATCCTCACGTTCGAAACTAAAAGCAACCCCATTGGCCCCGCTGACGCGGAGAGGCTGATAAAGACCTATTTTGCGTGAAGGCCCCTCCGTCGCCGATCATCGCACGCGCCGGGGCGCGGGCCAACTCCGTCATGGATCATCGCACGCGCCGGGGCGCGGGCCAACTCCGTCGCCGACCAGTTCCCGCGTCGGGACTCCGAATATGAACATACCAAGAGACCCCGCCTGAGGCGGGGTCTCTCATTTCTGCTCTATTCCAGATTTCCTGTGTAGAGTCTGTAATACTTGCCTTTCTTTTCCATGAGTTCCTCATGGCTGCCTCTCTCGATGATACGGCCGTTTTCCATGACCATGATCACGTCGGAGTTTCGCACAGTGGAAAGTCTGTGGGCTATGACGAACACCGTCCGCCCCTTCATCAGGTTATCCATACCTCTCTGAACTATGGCCTCTGTCCTGGTATCTATGGACGACGTAGCCTCGTCCAGGATCATGACCGGAGGATCTGCCACTGCAGCTCTCGCAATGGACAAAAGCTGTCTCTGACCCTGGGAAAGTCCCGAGCCGTCACCCTCCAGCATGGTATCGTAACCCTTGGGGAGCATGTTTATGAAGCCGTCGGCGTTGACTATTCTCGCGGCTTCCATGCACTCTTCGTCGGTAGCCTCCAGGTTGCCGTAGCGGATGTTTTCCATGACGGTGCCGGTGAAAAGGTTAACGTCCTGGAGCACCATCCCAAGAGACCTCCTGAGATCCGCCTTCCTGATGCGGTTGATGTTGATCCCGTCGTAACGTATTTTGCCGTCGTCTATGTCGTAAAAGCGGTTTATCAGGTTGGTGATGGTGGTCTTGCCTGCGCCGGTGGTGCCCACCAGTGCAACCTTCTGGCCTGGCCTTGCGAAGATATCTATGTCGTAAAGCACCTGCTTGCCTTCCACGTAGCCGAAGTCCACCTTGTCCAGCACGATGTCGCCCTTAAGCCTTATGAGCTTATCTCCGTCCTTCCAGGCCCACATCTCGGTGTGCCTGTCTGTCTCCTCCAGTTTGCCGTCTTTTTCCTCAACTCTCACCAACGTGACATCGCCCTCGTCAGTCTCCGGCTTCTCGTCCAGGAGCATGAATATCCTGGCTGCGCCTGCCATGGCCATTACCACGGAGTTTAGCTGCTGAGACACCTGAGTTATGGGGTTCATGAAGTTTCTGGAAAGGATCAGGAAGCTGGCTATGGTACCCATGGTCAGCGTAGGTTCTCCGCCAACCGAAATGTTATGGAATCCGACGATCCCCAGGGCGCCGCCTATCAGGGCGATCAACACGTAAAGGATGTTGCCCAGGTTTCCCATGAATGGCATGACCAGCATGGAAAGAGCGTTGGCCTTTGACATGTTCAGCCTCAGCTCGTCGTTTCTCTTATAAAAGTCCTCCTTGGCCTTCTCCTCGTGGCAAAATACCTTGATCACCTTTTCGCCGTTGATCATCTCCTCGATGTAGCCGTTGAGAGCGCCGAGAGACGCCTGCTGCTTCATGAAATAACCACCGGACTTGCTTGCTATGGTCTTTGCCATGAACAGCGCAAAAAACGTGAACGCCACAGTCACCAGCGTAAGCCAGATGCTCAGGTGCATCATAGAACAGAACACAGCCACCATGCTGACCACTGAGCTGAAAAGCTGCGGAAGAGTCTGGGACAGCATCTGTCTCAGGGTGTCCGCGTCATTTGTGAAGTGGGACATGATGTCACCGTGGGAGTTCCTGTCAAAATAGCTCAATGGAAGCTTCTGGAGATGGGTGAACATCTCGTTCCTGATGTCTCTCAGTGTGGCCTGAGAAACTACCCCCATGGTCCTGTTGGCGAAGAATATGCTCACCACGCCTGCCATATATATGCAGGCCATCATGGTCAGCGCTCTGAAAAGAGGCATGAAGTCAGGCGCAGCCTGACCTACCAGGGGCACCACGTAGGTATCGATCAGGGTCTGCAGGAACAGAGAGGATGCCACGCTTGCCAAGGCATTGGCCAGAATGCATACCACCACGATGATGAGTCTTATCCTGTAGGGCCTTAAGTAGGAAAGGATCCTGACGAGTGTCTTCCTGTCAAGGTTCTTGATGGCGCCTTTCTGGAGAAGCATCCTTCCCCCTCTTCCGGGGCCGCCCATGGGTCTGGTCTCAGTCTGTTTTGCCATCAGTCCTCACCCCCTTCCACGTCAAGGTCTACTCCGGAGTTCTCGTTCTGGATCTCGTATATCTCACGGTAGATATCGCTCTTTTCAAGAAGCTCCTCGTGAGTGCCTGTCGAAACTATCTTTCCGCCATCCATG
This sequence comes from uncultured Peptostreptococcaceae bacterium, assembly GCA_905235115.1. Classification (GTDB taxonomy): domain Bacteria; phylum Bacillota; class Clostridia; order Peptostreptococcales; family Anaerovoracaceae; genus RUG754. The sequence continues at coordinate 6,227 of CAJOKT010000059.1, read as the reverse complement.
ACCACGATCATGTCGGAGTCCATGACTGAGGATATTCTCTGGGTTATGATGAGCCTGGTGACTTCCGGCATCTCTTTTTTGAACGCCTCCCTGATCATCCTGTCGGTCTTCACGTCCACTGCAGATGTGGAGTCGTCCATGATGATGATCCTGGGTTTTTTGAGGAGAGCTCTGGCGATGCATAGCCTCTGCCTCTGGCCTCCCGATATGTTGGTACCGCCCTGTTCCAGGACCGTCTCGATCCCGTCGGGCAGCTTGGATACGAATTCATCCGAGCAGGAGACCTGAAGGGCATGCCTGATCTCCTCCTCCCCGGCTTCCGGATCGCCCCACAGCAGGTTTTCTCTGATGGTGCCGCTGAAGAGCACGTTTTTCTGAAGCACCATGGCCACCTTGTCTCTTAGGGACGTGATGTCGTAATCCCTTACGTCCACACCTCCCACCTTCACTGAACCGGATGTCACTTCATAGAGCCTGGGGATCAGCTGCACCAGGGTGGATTTTGATGACCCCGTGCCTCCCAGGATGCCCACGGTCTGGCCGGACTTTATGTGAAGATCTACGGAATCCAGAGCCAGCCTTCCAACGGAATTCTCTTCCTCTGTGAGCAGCGCATCCTCGTCCTTATGTGAGTAGCTGAAGGAAACGTTGTCGAAGTCAATCGAACCGTCCTTCACCTCCATGACAGGCTCTTCAGGGTCATTGATGCCGCTGGTCTCATCCAGTATCGCCACGATCCTCGCCCCCGACTCCCTGGCCATGGTGAGCTGCAGGAATATCATGGAAAGCATCATGAGACTCATAAGGATCTGGGTGGTATAGGTGATCATGCTCATGAGTTCCCCTGTGGTGAGACCGAAGGCCGCGTCGTTTCCCGAGGCCACGATCATCCTGCCTCCGAACCAGCAGAGAAGTATCATGATGGTATAGCTCGTGAACTGGACTATGGGCGACATCCAGGCCATTCTTTTTTCCGCTTTGGAAAACAGTTCATAGATGGTGCCTGACTCTGCGCTGAACTTCTCTATTTCATGGTCCTGCCTGTTGAAGGACTTGACCACCCGTATGCCTCTAACGCTCTCCTGGACCACCCCGTTCATGTGGTCGTATTTCCGGAACACTTTTTTGAAGATGGGGTGGACGCTGAACATGAGTACGGAGACGCCTATGGCCAGCATTGGAATGGCCACCAGGAACACTCTGGAAAGCTGGTGATCCACTCTGTAGGCTGCTGCGAGAGCCAGTATGAGCATGGAAGGAGCACGTGCAGCAACCCTTATGATCATCTGGAATGCCTGCTGCACGTTGGTCACGTCGGTGGTGAGCCTGGTCACGATGGATGCGGTGCTGAACTTATCGATGGACTGGAAATCGTACCCCTGCACCTTCTCGAACATGGCTCTTCTCAGATTCGACGCGTATCCCGCAGATGCAAAAGGCGCTGTTATGCCCGCCGCCACGCCGAAGGCAAGTGAAACGAAAGCCGCACCGATCAGGAAAAGCCCGTACTTTGCCACTGCGTTCATGTTTGAGGCATAAATGCCCTCGTCTATGAGATCCGCCATCACGTATGGGATGTAGATCTCTATGAAGGATTCGATTACTACCAGGATGGGGGTCGCTATTGAAAGTGCCCTGTATCCTTTAGCGTATTTTATAAGTTTCTTTACCAAATTATGACCTCTCGATCAATTAAAGCTGTATTTTGTTTATTATACCACATATCAGCGGTCAAATACGAGTCTGCCCGAATTTTTTGTGCAAAATACAAAAGCCGCAGGGGAAATCAACGTCCTCTGCGGCATTTTTTCTCAGATCAGCGTCCGAATCTGACAAGAAGGAGTATGGCAATGACGAATACGGCGGCGAATACTGCGAGAGCTGCCAGGTATGCCGTTATGGTCCCACGGATAAGTGCTCTCCTCTCGCCTCTGTCCAGCTGCATCGGTTCTCCGCTGTTGGGTGTCTCCGGAACAGCCTTGGACTTGTCACCGCCCCTCTGTCCCATGAGAAGACCCAGGTCCGGGAAAAGCAGCGGCTGAGGGCGTATATCGCTCATATCTGCGACGGTGATCCCGTCATCTTCAAAGTCATTCCTCTCAGTCATTATCAGTTTGCCTCTTCTGTTGCCTGAACTTCAGGCTTTGTGGCCTTCACGGCAGCCTTCACCTCGTCGAAGAGGTGGCATACCACGAAGTGGCCCGGTTCGATCTCTTTCTGCTCGGGAACCTGTGTCTTGCAGATCTCCATGCACTGAGAGCATCTCGTGTGGAACTTGCAGCCTTCCGGCGGATTTGCCGGTGAAGGAATGCTTCCTTCCAGGATGATCCTCTTCATCTTTGTCGTGGGATCCGGTACCGGAATAGCAGAGAACAGCGCCTTTGTGTAGGGGTGCAGCGGATTTCCGAAGATATCCGCGGTCTCGCCGTACTCCACAAGGTTTCCGAGGTACATGACTCCTACCGCGTCGGAGATATGCTCTACGACGGAAAGGTCATGGGAAATAAACAGATATGTCAGTCCATGGTTATCCTGCAGGTCGTTCAGAAGGTTGATGATCTGAGCCTGGATTGACACGTCAAGAGCAGATACCGGCTCGTCGCAGACGATGAATTCCGGATTCAGAGCCAGGGCTCTTGCGATGCAGATCCTCTGTCTCTGTCCTCCTGAGAATTCGTGGGGATAACGGTCCTTATGGAAGGGCTGAAGTCCGCACTCGTCCATGATCCTGTCAACGTAGTCATTGAACTCGCTCTTGGGTACCAGATTGTGCTCTCTTACGGCTTCTCCGATGATCTCGCCTACAGGCATTCTCGGTGAAAGTGATGAGAACGGGTCCTGGAAAATGATCTGCATCTCTGTTCTGGCGTCGTGCATCTCCTTGGTGGTCATATCATATACTTCCTTACCGTTGAAGAGCACCTGCCCGCTTGGTCTGTCGGGGTAGAGCCTCAGAATGGTCCTTCCGGTCGTTGTCTTGCCGCATCCGGACTCCCCTACCAGTCCCATGGTGGTTCCGCGCTTCAGATTGAATGTTACTCCGTCTACAGCCTTAACATATCCTACGACCTTCTGGATCACTCCGTCCTTGATGGGGAAGTACTTCTTCAGGGAATTGACCTGGAGGATGTACTGAGGATCATATTCTACGGGAGTGAATTCGTTTACGATGTCAAGTGCTTTGTTCTTACTCATCTTTTCCACTCCCTTCCAATGATATTATGCCGAGTTTCGAAAGATCTATCTCGGGAACGTCAACACCCTCATGGAAACGGTAGCAGGATACGAAGTGGGTATCGGAAAGCTGCACCATTGCCGGGTATTCTCCGTCACAGATCTCTCCGCAGCGCATCTCGCAGCGGTCTCTGAAGTAGCAGTAGTTGGGCATGTTGATGGGATTGGGCACCTTGCCGGGGATGGAGTAGAGCTTGTCAACTTTTCTTCCTACCACGGGCTTGGATGCCATAAGGCCGATGGTGTAGGGATGTGCCGGGTGAAGGAAGATCTCCTCCGCCAGACCTTTTTCTACGATACGTCCTGAATACATTACCACTACGTAATCCGCCATCTCAGCGATAACGCCCAGGTCGTGGGTGATGATCAGTTGATCTTGTCCTTGAGACCTCTGAAGAGGTCCAGGATCTGCGCCTGAATGGTAACGTCCAGAGCGGTAGTGGGCTCATCGGCTATGACCAGCTTCGGATTGCAGGCGAGAGCCATGGCGATCATGACACGCTGCCTCATACCTCCGGACAGCTCGTGGGGATACATTGAGTATACGCCATCGGCATTGGCGATCCCTACCATTTCCAGAAGTTCTATGGTCCTCTGCTTGATGTCTTCCTTTGTCCTTCCCTTGCCGTCATGAAGTTCGATAACTTCATCCACCTGAGCTCCGATACGGAATACGGGGTTAAGGCTGGTCATGGGCTCCTGGAATACCATGGAAACGTAGTTTCCTCTGATTCGTTCCATAGCCTCGATGGGGGCCTTTGTGATCTCGTAAGCCTTGTCGCCCAGGTTGAGTCTGATATTGCCGCTGACTACCTGACCCTGAGGTCTCTGGAGGAGCTGCATTACGGAAAGGCTGGTTACGGATTTGCCGCAGCCGGATTCTCCTACGACTCCCACGGTCTTTCCTCGGGGAACGTCGAACGATACGCCGTCAACGGCCTTTGATGTTCCTACGTCTGTAAAGAAGTAGGTGTGGAGATCATCGATCTCCAGAACGTTGTCCGGATCCTTCATCTCTGTGAGATACTCTTCCTCGGGTACGTTCTTTCTCTTGAATCTTTTCTCGAACTGGTCGGTTATCTTCTTGTTTTCTTTGGAGATCCTGCGGGATTCTTTTGAGGAAAGATAGCCTAAAGTCTGTTTTTTCTCTTTTGCCATATCTTTCCCTCCTTAACGCTTCATCTTCGGGTCGAAGGCGTCTCTTAAACCGTCACCGACGATGTTGAAGGCCAGTACGGTGAGAAGAAGCAGGACGCCTGCCGGAATCCAAATGAACCAGTAGTTAGTAAGCACGAATGTGTCGTTAACGTCATTGATGATGTTACCCCAGGAAGCGAATGGAAATCTTACTCCCAGTCCCAGGAACGAAAGCGTGGCCTCCGTGATTATCGTGCCGCCCAGCCCCATTGTCATCATAACGATGAGCTGAGGCATTACGTTCGGAATAAGATGCTTGAATATTCTTCTGGAGGGAGCGATACCTGTAGCTTCTGTAGCGGTCATGAACTCCTGCTCACGAAGCGACAGTATCTGGCCTCTTACGAGTCTTGCTACGCCTGCCCAGCCCAGAAAGCCCAGGATGAGCATCAGGTATACCATTCGCGTCAGCGACGGCACGTTGGCAGCGTCCATTGCGGCTCCCACGATGATGATGAACGGCATACTGGGGATGCAGAAGAAGATATCAACAAGTCTCATGATGAGAGCGTCGACCCATCCTCCGAAGTAGCCTGCGATACCGCCCATGATCACGCCGAGGAAGCTCTCGATCAGTACTACGATGAAGCCGATCATAAGAGAGATACGGCCACCGTACATGAGACGGGTAAGCATGTCCATTCCGTTTCTGTCTGTTCCGAGCCAGTGTTCCTTTGAGGGCGAGGAGTATGTGTCAAAGATCCTCGTCTCAGTTTCCTGCTGTACGTCCCAGAGTCTTGCTGCGGCATCATACTTTAGAATGTACTCTGCATCTCTGCCGTTGGCGTCCTTGAACTCGAAGGATTTCTGTCCAGACTCTGCGGCTTCTATCAGTTCGTTCTTGAACTCTCTGGAGAAGACGACATCGCCCATGATGGCCTTAACGATATACTCACTGACATAAGCCACCTCAGAACCGTTCTCGTAGATGATGCCATCCTCGTCGAAAGTATAAGTTCTTCCTTCTGATGTGAACCTGCTTTCGCCGGCAGCGTGTGCCATGAGGGCATCCAGCGTGAACTGGAAGGCAGGAGTTTTCTCATCTGATGTTGTGACCAGCTCCTTGCAGCCCAGACCTACAATATTGCCCTGAGACTTTACGATATAGAAGTAATCATCCGTAACTACCTCTACCTCATAGTCTACCCCGCGGTATGAGAAGCTGTCCTGTCCCTTGGAGACTGCCAGGAAGGCCTGCGCCTGCACTGAACTTGAGAAAAGACCTGCGTCCGCCACAGAATATCTGTAGTCCTCGTTGTGCATTATAGCAGCGAAATCCTTGACCTGTACGTCTGTCCTGTAGAACTTCTGGTCTTCTCCATAAGGGGACAGCAGTCCGCCTATAAAAGAGAACACGAACATGAATATGAGGATCGCCATTCCTGTTACAGCAAGGCGGTTCCTGAAAAATCTCTTGGCGACCAGCTGTCCGGGTGAAAGCACCTTGACACGTCTGTCGTCGTTAAGCGAGTATTCTTCGTTGTCTCTGTTAACCTCGTTTACGAGGGTCTCTTCCTTTTCAAGTGCTTCATTAAGGGAAGCGTTGGTTTTCTTTTCTTCGCTCATAATGCCCCCCTTCTTAAGCTACTCTGACTCTCGGGTCAACGACCGCATACAAAACGTCTGCCAGCAGGTTTCCAAGCAAAGTAAGGATCGCCAGGAAAAGCATGTAGAACATTGAGAAGGGAATGTCGCCCGATACCATCGACTGATAAGACGCGTATCCGATTCCGGGGATCGCAAACAGGGTCTCTGTAATCAGAGCTCCGCCGAACAGTCCGGGAAGGGATTCGCCG
>CAJOKT010000058.1 GCA_905235115.1 uncultured Peptostreptococcaceae bacterium | reverse complement strand
TCAAATAGGTATCCTCATGATATCTACGCTTGATTCAGGATCATTTTGATCTGTCAACTTCCTGTTGACTTACACCTGATAGACCATATTGTTCACCGGCAAAATGCAATATGCCGGAATTGTATACGATCTGCGCAAAACATCCGCCCCGCAGCACCTCGCGCCCCACACAAAAGAAAGGAGATGTCTCAAAAGATGTGAAACAACATCTTTTGAGACATCTCCTTTGCATTCATATACGTTTATGACAGCTTCGGGTCGATGACCGCCGTGTGGGTCTCTCCGTCCAGATCGTATGTGATCCTGATCTTGCTGTCCACCTTGAGGCGCACGTTTTTTGCGGTGCTCAGGTGCCTGAGTTTGCGGTACGTCTCCTTCATCTCGGGGGTATATCTTGCCGGGTCGTCGCTTGTAAGGAACACGCTTCCGAGAAGCGCGTCCAGCGTTGCCAGGGACAGCCGCTGATCTTCAGTCAAGTGGATGTTGTAGGACCTGAGGAAGAAAACATCCGGGTCTGAACCGAAGGCCCTCTGATCCAGAGGGTACCTGTAGATGATGTTTTTAATCGCGTTCAGGGTGGAGGGACGCTCCATGTGGACCAGCCTCATGTGGGGCCTGCCGTCCAGGTCCAGGGTGACGTCGCAGCCGATCCTGGCGTAGTCGAACAGGCCGAAAGCGGGCATGAGGGGCACGCCGCAGAGAAGCACAGTCTTGTCACGGGTGAGCTCCTTCAGGAGCTTCAGAGCTCTTTTCATGCGGCCCGCTCTGGTCTCGGTCTCGCTTCCGAACGGCGCGGCGCCGTAGAGGAAGTCCAGCTTTACGAAGTCGAATCCCCACTGGTCGAAGACCCGGCTGAACACCTCCCTCAGATAATTGACGACCTCCGGGTGGTCGATGTCCAGGGAGTAGAAGCCGCTCCAGTTGCAGCCCAGCTTCCAGGGCTCGCCATTCACCTTGAAGAACCAGTCGGGGTGCCCCCGGTAAAGAGAAGAATTTTCTTCCGCAGCAAAAGGCGCAAGCCACAGTCCCGCCTTAAAGCCGGACTGGTGGATCACCTCCGCCATTGTGCGCATGCCTGAAGGGAATTTGTTCCGGTCGCACTCAAGCCAGTCTCCAACGCAGGGTTCCCAGCCGTCGTCTATCTGGAACAGGTCTCCCCCGGAAAAGATCTCCTTGCAGCCTTCCAGGTCCTCCAGCATGTCCTTTTCACGGATGGTCTGGTATCTGTTGTACCAGCTGGAATATCCGTAGAGCTTGGGAACGTCAGGCTTTTCAATGCCAAGATCCCTGAACCAGCGGTCGAAGACATCGGTCTGAGAGCCCTCATAATAGCCGATCCCCATGAGCTCTGTGGGACCTTCCACGCGAAGGCCTGCGGAGTCTTTTGAGATGGTGAGAAGGGACTGCTCCACGTCGTAGGTGAAGATGGTGTAGCCGTTATCTTCATCCAGAGAACCGAAGAGTCTGTACAGATCTCCATCTCTGAACCAGCACCATGAGAAGCCGTGGAAGACACCTGCATGCCTCGGAAACTCGTCAAAATAGCTGTCTCCGTATCGGTCCAGACTGTAGTGGTCGATGATAGCTCTGGGCAGGCCTTTCAGGTTTCTTTCCTTGCCCATAACTCCGTATTCCGGAGAGAGAGTCCAGGTCTGGAAGCCATTCATGAATATTTTTGTGTCCGCGTTGCGGTCCACGGTGAGTTCCGCGGTGACGGACCTGAGAGTGCTTTCCTTCAGGTCCTGTGTCAGAAGGAAAAGGGCGCTGCCATCGGGAGTTTCCACGAAGGGCAGCTTGCCCGAAAGTTCCTGTATATCAGTTTTTATTTTCCAGTTCAGCTGCATGTTTCTCCTTCAGCGCCTGGCTGATCTCCTCGGCTTTTTCATCTGTGAGCTTGAAGAACTTGACGAATACCAGTGTGGCGACGATCAGTCCGATGATGGGAATAACGGTCATGAGGTAGTGGAGGCCGTTCAGCGTCTCCTGTGACTGCATGACTATCTCGCCCTCGGTGTCTGCGTTGCCCTGCATTCCGATGAGATCAAGTCCGATCCCGGTAAGGAATACTGCAAGACCTGAACCCAGCTTGACCACGAAAGTCTGCATGGAGAAGATGACGCTTTCCTCTCTGACTCCAGTCTTCATCTCGCCGTAGTCAACTGAGCCCGCAAGGAACACGGTGGTGAGCACCGTAAGGATACCGTTGCCCATGAAGATCAGGACGCCGGGAATCAGAAGCAGGATCAGGCTGCTTGAAAGCCCTGCGATGCAGAGGAAAAGAAGGAATGCATATCCTCCTATGGCCACTCCAAGGCAAAGCTTGAAGATCGAAGTGTTGCTGAGTTTTTTGTGGATCAGGGGATAGACCAGCATCATGCCCAGTATCTGGGATGCGCCGCCTACCATGGAGAACAGGGTGTATGAACCCTGCCAGTCCGAAGATCCGCCGCCCAGATCATACTTGAAGAAGTAGATGATGAAGTTTGACGTGATGTAGAGTGCAGTGTTGATCAGCACGATGGTGATCACCGTGGTCATGGCCTGGTCGTTGTGGAAGAGGGAAGCAAACATCTCCCTGATGGATGCGGTTTGCATCTTCTCGCTCTTCTTTTCTTTGATGGCCAGGCAGCAGATGACTTCTGTGATGACGAAGATCACGGAGATTATGAGTGCGAATCTCTTGAATCCGGTCCTCTCTATGCCGGAACCCAGCGCAGCCACCGACATCACTGTGAAAACGGTAATGAGCGCGTTGCCAACGCCTGCGCAGGTACGTCCCACCACGCTGAGTTTTTCTCTGGCGGGTACCGTGTCTGTGACTGCAGGTATCATGGACCAGTAGGGAATGTCCATCATGGTATAGGTGACTCCCCAGAGGATGTAGATCACCGCAAAATATACCATCAGACCTGCGCCCTCAAGATCAGGCGCGGCGAACAGCGCGTAGAGCACGAAAGCGTTTAGCACGGTTCCCGAAAGGAGCCAGGGCCTGAATTTGCCCCACCTGGTATTGGTCTTGGCCACCAGAAGACCCATGAAGGGGTCGTTGACCGCGTCGAACACTCTGGCAACCATCAGAATAGTTCCTACGAATGATGCCGAAAGTCCCAGAATGTCCTGATAATAGTACATGACGTAGCCGGAGGACAAGGCGTAGACCATGTCCTTGCCGACGGCTCCGAGACCGAATGCGGCAGCTTTTTTTCCTGTGAATTCCATCTTTCCCTCCCTTGGATAGCTATTTATATGATTTCAATATTGAAATACAGTTTTACGGGCTCCAGCCCCTCGGGGCTGAGAGTCAGTGCGGCGATCCCTGCCTCTCCGGTGGTCCTTACGTAAGTCCCGCTCATGCCGCCTTCGGTCACCACGATGTCGGGACCGATGAGTTCCGCCGGACCTTCGAGGCTTAGTCTTACAGGGATCTGCGCGTAAGGCGCGATGTTTCCGTACTCGTCCTTGAGGCTCATCCGGACGGCCGCAACGTCGTAGGTCGCACCATCTTTCAGTTCATCGGAGGACTGCGCCGCCTCAAGATAGAGCCTCTTTCCCGGGGTCTTCACCCGTGAAATGACCCTGAAGCCGTCCTTCCAGCCTTCGAACCTCCATGCGGTGGCGTCTCCGCCCCAGTTTTCCACATACCTGCCGTAGAGTTCCATTCCCTGTTCGTAGGTCATCCTGTACCTCACCATGGTGGAAGCCAGAAACGCCTTGGCCTTGAGGGGCAGGGCGGACACGCCGTACCTGGAGATCTCCATGAGGCACTTCCTTACAGCTTCCGCCTTTGCCTTGGGGAAGCCTTCTTTGGTCTCCAGGAGTTCACCTATGAAGTCGTCGATGAGAATGGGCGGGTGTGCCATGCCGCCGTTGGGCCTGGGCCTGAAGGTGCCGACCAGGTCGTTGTTCTTGTAAAGCCTGACCTCGTCACAGTTGGTGAAGGCGAACACCGGGCCGATGTGACCGGCAGGGTAGTCGCCGATGTCCATGGATGAACCTATCTCCAGAACATGTTCTTCATCCTGCTGTGAGCTGTAGACCGAAGCCGCCAGCTTGGGGTTCCTGAAGGTGTCCATGACTCCGTGATAGCAGACTCTGTCACCGGAACCGAAGTCCTTGTGGGTAAGGTAGTCGAACATGCACCACTGATAGCAGCCGGCGTGGTGGTGATCTGCCATGGCGGCGTTCAGCACTCTGGAGTGCCTGAGGGCATGCTCCTGACGCTTTGACCAGGGATCGAATGCCTTGGTGGGGAACATGTGTCCGTTGGCTTCGGTAATGATGAGAGGCTTGTTCATATCCGGAGTCACGTCCTTCTTGGGCCTGCAGCCCGGAGTCTCTCCGTTATGTGAAAAATCGTTGTATGCGTATACGTCCTCCAGGAGGGAGCTCTTCTCCAGATATCTCACTCCTGAAGTGGGTCTGTCGGGATCCAGCCTGTGAGCCTCGCGGTTGGTTCTTTTGTACAGTTCATCATCGTCCAGGGACTCGTTGATCCTGACACCCCACATATAGATGGAGGGGTGCTGACGGTATTCCGTGACCATCTCGCGGACGTTCTGAACAGCCTGATCCTTCCATGCACCGTCCCCAAGATGCTGCCAGCCGGGGATCTCAGTGAACACCAGAAGTCCCAGCCTGTCGCAGGCGTCCAGGAAAGCATGGGACTGGGGATAGTGTGAGGTTCTGACGGAATTCAGGCCAAGCTCCTCCTTTAGTATCCTTGCATCCTCAGCCTGCAGGCTGTCCGGCGCGGCATATCCCATGTAGGGGTAGCACTGGTGGCGATTCAGCCCCCTGATGAAATACGGTTCTCCGTTCAGGAGGATGTTGGCGTTGTCCGTCCCGATGGTCCTGAAACCCACGGTCCTGGTGACCTCGTCCAGGATCTCACCGTCCTTCATGAGGGTGAGGACCGCCCTGTACAGGTTGGGCGCCTCAGGGCTCCAGAGCTTCATCTCGGGAAGATCGAAATCCAGGGCGCCGATCGGGCCGGTCAGATCATTCTGACCGCAAAAAACCTCGCTCCCGTCCGCATCGAAAAGCTCAGCCTTAAGTAAAAGGCCTGCCACGTCCTCAAGGCTGTCCGCAGTGTATTCCACTATCATGTGGTCACAGGACGGAGTCCTTATCCAGGCGTCTTTAAGGAACGTGCGGTTCCTTTCGTCCAGCCACACGTGCCTGTAGAGCCCGCCGTAGGTAAGGTAGTCGATGACGAAACCGAAGGGCGGGACCGAGGGGTCCTCAGTTGTATTCAGCTTAACTATGACAGTGTTGTCGCCGGCGGGATCTATGAGACCGGTGATCTCCGCACGGAACGCGGTGTAGCCGGTTCCGTGATGAGCGACGTGCTGCCCGTTGAAATATACGTCCGCAATGTGTCCCGCAGCGTCGAACTGCAGGAAATATCTCCTGGACGGGTCGAAGTTCTGATCAAGCTTTCTGCGGTAGCCGACGATCCTCTGATATGAGTCGGAGTCGGCATAGTGAAGGGGCATGAACTCCACGTTGTGAGGGAGCCTCACGGTCTCTTCAAAGCTGCCTCCCGCAAGAAGATCATCGCTCCAGTCAGAGGCATATTCCCAATCGTTATCTATTAGCAGCATATAGGATAGTCCTTCTTATAGGTATCATATTAATTCTATCATTTTTCTGGCGCGTTATCAATGGAAACAAGTTAAGAGGGAAGATGATTATTAACACATTCACTTTGCATGGCGGCATAGTATCATCAAAAGGCACTTAAAGTATTAACAATGGCGTTAAAAAATGATATATTATTAACATAAGTAAATATAGCAAGATACTTTTGGCAGGAGAGAATAGGGTGACATGGTTCAGTCACATTGATCCTGCCTTATTGTTTAGGAGGTGATGCGTTTTTTTAATGGATTTGTATTCTAATTTGTGTGCTGTTTTTATTTGAGGTTTAAATTATAAATTATGAAAAGAGAAAGTGAGGAAACAAGACATGTTTAGAACAAAAAAGGCTTTTATATTTTTTTCAAAAAGCGTGTCACTCCCTTTATAACAGCATTTGTGGTCATTATTTCATCCGTAGAATCAGCTTTTGCGTACACAGCACGTGAAATGGACAACAATGTTACAACTCAGTTTAACAGACCCACATCTTATGTTTTAGTTGGTGTACAGCAGCCGGAATCATTGGTATTTGACAAGGATATCGTTCTATTGAATCAAAGCAATACTATTGAGATTAGTGTGACGGCAAAAGTGGAATTTGGAAGTCCGGTTCTAGCTTTTACGCAGAAGATGGTAAAAGAAAAGAGCCCCCAAAGCGGTAAGATAGAGTGTGATTGTCATCTGCCTATGGGATATCGGTTGGTTGAAGATTACGATTACTCTGAATATTGGTATGATAAATTTGATTGTGGCGACATATATGTTTTAAATGAAAGAGGAGAAGTCGCAGAAGTAGTAAGTGTAGACAGTGTCAAAGATTCATTTGGCAACGATTTAAAAGTGGACATCAGTATTCACGAGAATGTAATCACATATGATATCGGTGGAAGCACAGTCGTAGGAGAAGCAAACCCTGTGATTCTGACAAGTACTTCCCATCCAAATTACAGTAAGACTCGATATATGAACTCTGCGGCAATAAAGTCCGAAAGGGATAGATATACAGGTAGTAATTTGGACTATGCTGTTAGTGGTATTGTATTACTGGGCATATCGAGACTGTGAGAAAAAGTCTGTAAATATGTAAAAGATAAGCCTCCTATGGTAGTATATAGATGACGTACCATAGGAGGTTTAATTATGGCACAGAAGAA
>CAJOKT010000057.1 GCA_905235115.1 uncultured Peptostreptococcaceae bacterium | reverse complement strand
TTTGAACCTTGGGAGTCGCTATGGGGGTTCGTTGTTGGCTACGCCCCTTGTGGACTTTCACCACAGATTGGCGGCATGCCCGTCATACAGCAAAAACTCGCCAACCATCTGATTGGCGAGTGTGTCAAAAAAATGTTCTTCAATATTTATTCTATTCTGGTATTATGCCGAGAACTATTTTTTTCATTTCTTCAGCATCCAGGCAACTGTTAATAATAATAAGAGTTTTATCATATTGCAAAACTCCAGCAGTCCCATCTGGGTAGTTGTACAAAACAATTTCCGTGTCTCTGATTATTTCTGTAGAGCGTGTTGCTCCTTCATTGTCCATATGCACCCCTACAATGGCAGGGTACTCCAATATATTCAAAGCCTCTCCATTCTTGCCAACATACCTCCAAATTTTTTCTTGAAATACTTCATCATACGATTCCGATTTTAGAGTGTATCCATCCGGAATATATGTTGGCTCTAAGAATGTAATGTCACTGTAATCATCATCTTTTCCAGATGTCCCATCGACCGATATGTATTCGTCATTGTCCTTATGTTCGATCTTAGTATAATTCAGATAATGCAAAACTGCAGCATAAGCTGATGCTGCCAGCGCCATGATCATAACCATGAGCACTACAACTATGGCCGCTCTCCTCAGCATATGCTTATAGTTGATCGACCCAATATATGAGGTCTTCTCAGGCAAAAAGGAGTCGATATATTCGATTCTGGCCTTTCCTTCCGCTCTTCCGAAGGCCTTAAGTATTCGTTTTGCTTCTTTCTTACTTCTCATTCGCTTCTTCGATGATCACTTTAAGTTTATCCAAAGCCCTCCTGTGCCTTTTGTAAACTGCGTCACGTTTCATACCCAGGGTATCAGCTATTTCTTTGAAGGAATAGCCATAACTGTATTTGTAAGTCAGTATATCTTTATCTACCAGACTGAGTTTATTCAGGAAATCTGATATCTCCGGGCCGAAACCGTTTTCCTCGCTGAATTGCTCTACGTTTAATTGTCCTCCTACAGTACTTGTTACAAAATCTTCGCTGAATGGGACATCAGTTTCAAACAAATCTCTTCTTTCTTCTTGTCTTTTTATGTTTATCGCTTCGTTTCTTGTGACGATATAAATAAAGTTCTTGGTGTCATTGGCATTAATATTGCCTGTTTTATTTGAGTATCTGTGTAGCTTAACAAGAGCCTCCTGTACTGCATCCTCCGAAAGATGGTGGTCCTTCAGTATGGATAGCGCAAGGCTCCTCATCATTGGAAGATACTTCTTGAAAATATCTTCTATTGAATCCTGAATGATCTGTAGAACGTTAAGTATAAACAACACCTTTACTCCTAAGTTAGCTCTTTGCTTATTATACCATAAAGCGTCCGTCATAGCAAAAGACCCCTTCCACGGTTTGTGCCGTGAAAGGGGTCTCTTCCTATCTTATTTCGGATCCTACTTCATCAGAAGTCCAAGAATATCTCCGATATCCAGTCCGTCGTTCTTCTTGGAACCGCCGCCTGCCAGAGCTCCGATGAGGCTGCCAAGGCCGGATGCAGATGACTTGCCGCCTGCAAGGCCTGCCAGTGTTCCAAGCATGTCTGCAAGACCATCAGCATTGGATACTGTCTCAGTCTTGTTTGACTTCTTGTTGGTCTTTGCCAGTACGGTGAGAAGTACGGGTGCAGCAAGAGCCATGAGCTTGGCTGCCTTCTTGACATCGATTCCTGCAGCCTTGGCTACTTCCTTCTTGGCTTCTTCAGCCTTTTCCTTGCTTCCATAGATGTGATTGAGGATCTTGACTCCGTCTTCTTCATCAGCGCTCTTGATGAGATTGACGATGTCCTTCTCATCTAAGTCATGCTGATCCAATGCCTTGAGGAGACTGTCTGCTCCTGTCTTGGTGCTGGCATTGTTCTGCATGGAAGAGAGAAGGGACGGGAGAGCCTTGAGAAGGGTATCCTGTGCCTGGCTTTCAGAAACGCCTGCCTGTCCGCCTAACAATCCCAAAAGATCGGATGCGGATGACTTACCGCCGCCCATCAATCCTAAAAGGTCAACTAAACCTGCCATATTTGATCTCCTTTCGTAATAACGATAGTAATGCTATACTTCCTAACGTTATATATTATACGTCCTTTTGTATAGTTATTACAAGGGCCATTTATTTTTATCTGTATTTTTCTATAATCTTCATGGCTGAACGGATGCCATCCACCGCAGCAGAAACGATGCCTCCGGCATATCCTGCTCCTTCTCCAGAAGGATAGAATCCCTCTATGGTCTCTCCGGTCATAAGGCCGCCCCTGTATCCTTCATCTCTAAGCAGCCTTACGGGTGACGAACTTCTGGCTTCCACGGCATACATCGCAGTGTCGTCAGAGTCGAATCCCCGTACCCTTCTGCCGAAGGCAGGCATTGCCTCTCTTATGGAGTCTGCAACGAACCCCGGCATACAATCTGTCACATCCGGGGCCAGCCCCTCCCTGAAAGATCTCCAGTCAGTCCTGGGAGCATGATATCCTCCTGCCCTCTGGTATGCGATCCTTTCATACTTTCTCTGAAGATACATTCCTGCCAGCACATCGTCTGAGCCGAAGTCCGCAGGCCTCAGATCGCAGAGCACAGCAGAGTTTGCAAATCCGGAATCCCGCCCGTGGAAACTCATTCCGTTGGTCGTAACTCCCCCCTCCTCTGAGGATGCCACTATCACGTGACCTCCCGGGCACATGCAGAAGGTGTATACTCCTCTGCCATCCCCTGTCCTGTACGAAAGCTTATAGTCCGCCGGGGGAAGCTTCAGTTCTCCTGCAGGCCTGCCATACTGGGCAACATCTATGAGTTCCTGAGGATGCTCTACCCGGACTCCCATGGAGAAAGGCTTCTGGACCATCTTGAATCCGGACTCCTTCAGCATCAGAAGGGTGTCTCTGGAGCTGTGTCCTATAGCCAGTATAAGGTCATCTGTCTCAAGCCTCTCGGTCCGGCCCTCAACGGAGTACTCTACTGCCTTTACCCTGTTGTCTGAGACATCGATCCCCTTCACCCGGGCACCGAATATCACCTGCCCTCCAAGGGCTATGATCTCCTTTCTCAGGCTCTTTACCACCTCTCTCAGAACATCTGTCCCAATGTGTGGTTTGGCCTTGTAGAGGATGTCCTCAGGGCCTCCATGGGCCGCCAGTTCCTCCAGCACGAACCTCATTCTGTGGTCTTTGATACCTGTGGTCAGCTTACCGTCTGAGAATGTGCCTGCACCGCCCTCTCCGAACTGGACATTGGATTCCGTGTCAAGTATGCCTTCTGAGCCGAACCTTCTCACTTTCTCAAGGCGCCTGTCCACATCATCTCCGCGCTCCAGGATCACCGGTCTCATGCCTGCTCTGGCCAGCACCAGTCCTGCGAAAATTCCGCAGGGACCGAATCCCACCACCACCGGTCGTTCCTTCGATTCCGCCTTCGGTATCTCAAGCGCCTTGGCCTCATTTGGATCGTAGTTGATCTCCACTGAGTATACCAGCCTTATGTCAGCCTTGTTTCTGGCGTCGATGGATTCTTTCAGTATTCTCCAGTTATGAACTTTTTTGCCTGATTTTTTAGAGGCCCTTGAAAGGACTTTTTCAATTCCTTCCCCGGGCCTTATGCTTAAACCGTTTATTATCATCTGCTTTGGGCTATGCCTCTTCCCGCCTTGATACCTGTGAGCCAGGCGTTGTTAAGATTGTATCCTCCGCATGGTCCGTCGTAGTCCAGGACCTCTCCCACAAGGTAAAGGCCCTTGATAAGCCTCGACTCCATGGTGACCGGATCCACCTCGGATACCGGTACGCCGCCCTTGGTGACCTGAGCTTCGTCCCAGCCCTTCAGGCCCTTGACCTTGAATTTAAGGTCTTTGAGCTCATCCGCCAGAAAGTCCGCGATCTCCTCCTTGGAGGCTTTCTCCCCAAGCCACCGCGCAAAAAACACATTTGACTTTCTTATGAGGAATCTGGCAAGTTCTGCCTTCACCAGGGTCTTCAGACTGTATTCTTCATCGAACCCGGGCATGTAGAGCCTGTCCAGGATCATGTCCCTTACCTCCTGAGATGTAAAATCAGGAGCAAGGTCCAGCCTTATATCATAATGCTTGAAGCTATCCTCAGGAGACTCGTTCTGAAGGGTCTCTATCCTGCCGGACATGTTCATGATCACTATGCCTGAAAGTGAATCGTCTCTGAACTGGACTTCTCCCTTCTCGCTGAAGATGGTCTCTCCGTCTCTCAAAAGATAGACCTTAGCCTTGGCTCGAACTCCTTTGAGATTCAGGATGTTTTCACGTACCTCCACCCCTGTGAGGGCGGGCACCAGCTTGGTAACGCTGTGCCCCATGCGTCTTGCAAAGGTGTAACCGTCTCCCGTGGTGCCGAACTCGGCATGGGACTTGCCCCCTGTAGCGATGACCAGGTTCTCACAGGCGATGTATTCATCATCTCCCTTGATCAGTACCCGGAATCCTCCTCTGGGGTCTCTGTCAGAAGAGATCACAGAGATCCTCTCTACCTCAGCTTCAGGCAGAAGCTCCACCCCCTGTGAGGTGGCGGTCCTGATAAGGAGCCTGGCAACGTCTTTTGCGTCCTCAGAGTAGGGGTAGAGTCTCCCCTCTCCGTCGTTTCTGAGGCAGATCCCCACGCTTTTCAGGAACTCCCTGACTTCAGGCAGTCCGTCACAGGCAAGGTTCGATATGTTGCACTTGCCGTTTCCTGAGGCCTGGACCTTCCTTAAAAATATGTCGTTTTTCTCAAGGACTGCCACATCCCAGGATGGGCGCATCCTCTTCAGGGTGATGGCTGCCGCCATCCCTGATGCTCCGCCGCCTATGACCAGAGCGTCATATTCCTGTTTCATTTCCCTGTTCCGCGACTTGCTCCGCGTCCTCTTCTATCGGCTTGGGTCTCAAAGCCTTATCCAGCATCTCTGCAGGAGTAAGGGCCACTTCCTTGAACTGGCTCTGGGCAGCCTTTGCTGCCTCTAAAGCCTCTCTTGCAGCCATCTGAGCTTCCTTGGCCTTCTGAGCAGCCTCCGTTACCATCTCTTCCTTGGTCTTGATGGATTCAGGCTTGAGAAGCTTGATGGTGATACCTACGTGAGCCAGATTGATGCCCTGAACTATGATGCACAGTCCCACCAGGTTAAGGGACGGCAGTGCGAAGATATCCGGGTCGAAGAATACGTAGAATCCGATGATCAGATTCAGAAGTCCCACGATCAGATGATCATAGAAGCTTGTATTTCTGTTCTCCATGTTTTCCCAGGCCTTCACTGCGTTCCTGATACCGGTGATGAGTACCCAGAGTCCAAGGATCTGGGGAGCAGCTATCTCTGCGGATATTTTGTTCAATATGATCAAGGTACCAAGTGAGAATGTGGTGAGTCCGTCGATCAAGACCCAGGCCTTGCTCTCTCCGTCCGCTCCTCTGTAGGCGGAGTGGGAGAGCACTTCAACTATGCCGCACACCATGAACAAAAGTCCTATTATGAAAGCTGATGAAATGAAGGTCAGTCCTTCGTTGGCTATAAGGTATCCTCCCAGAGCGACCAGCGCCACTCCGGAAGCGATCGTTACTATACGCATTTATATCCTCCTCTATCTCGGAATGTCTCCACCCGAAAGGGCGTCGTCGTAAACGGCACGGGAACCTCCCACGAACTTGGGTCTGGTCCTGGCAGCTACCACGTGAGCTTCTCCGATCTGTTTCTGCTGTATCCTTACGGGCACTGCCACTCTCTTTAAGTGCATCCCGATCAGGGTATCTCCTATGTCAAGACCTGCATTGGCCTTTATCTCCTCGACCACCACGGGTTTAGTGCAATTCTTGTACACCGTCATGGCAAAAGATCCGCCTGCGTGAAGCTGTGGAACGGCATTGACTATCTCTGTGCCGGGAAGGAGAGCATCCTTCTCCACCACCACGCATCTGTTGAGATGCTCGCAGCACTGTGCTGCCAAAAAGATCCCTCTTGGTCTCAACACGCTCATGATGCCTTCATACACGGCCTCTGCCGCCTCAAGGCTGGAGCCCTTACCGATATTGGAACCCATGATCTCTGATGATGAGCAGCCTACGATGAGGATGTCTCCCTTCTGGATCTTGGAGATCTCCACTATCTCCTCGCATGCTTTTCTTGCTTCTTCCTGTATTTTTTGCATTTCCAAAGTTGCGCCTCCTATAACTTCCAACTGTTCAGATATTCGCTCTGTTCGTCGGTCAAAGTGTCTATTTCGATTCCCCAGGCTGCAAGTCTGTCTGATGCGATCTTCTTATCGATCTCCTCCGGGATCTTTAAGAGATGCTTGGGAAGTTCATTTCTGTGCTCCATTATGTACATGGCGCCGTAAAGCTGTACCGCAAAACTCATGTCCATGATCTCTGCGGGATGGCCGTCAGCTCCTGCGATGTTCACGAGCCTTCCGTCTGCGATGACGTCCACTTCTCTGCCGTTTGGAAGGATGAATCCTTCGACATTGTGGCGTCTCTCGTGGTGGGAGACCGCCAGCTTGTACAGTCCCTCCATATCAACTTCGCAGTTGAAGTGTCCTGAGTTTGTGAGAATGGCCCCGTTCTTCATGGTCATCATGTGATCGGTATTGATGCTCTTCACGCAGCCTGTGGCGGTGCAAAAAATATCGCCCAGAGGTGCTGCATCGTCCATCTTCATCACCGTGAATCCGTCCATCTTGGCCTCGATAGCCTTCACCGGATCGATCTCTGTAACGATTACGTTGGCTCCCAGGGAGGCAGCCCTCATGGCTATGCCTCTGGATACCCATCCGTAGCCTGCTACGACGACGGTCTTGCCTGCCACTATGAGATTGGTATTTCTCATTATGGCGTCCCAGGTGGACTGGCCTGTCCCGTATCTGTTGTCAAAGAGATGCTTCATATCCGCATCGTTTACAGCCATCATGGGGAACATGAGGAGTCCGGCTTTGTCCAGAGCTCTCAGGCGGATTATGCCTGTGGTGGGCATCCGCCCCAGACTTCCTCAGCCAGGTCAGGTCTCTTATTGTGGATCAGGGTAACCAGGTCACAGCCATCATCTATTATGATGTTGGGTTTCACCTCCAGACACTTTTCCAGATGCCTGAAGTATTCCTCGTCTGTTGCGTCGTGGTAAGCGAAGACGGATATGCCGTCCTCCACCAGAGCTGCGCAGATGTCATCCTGTGTGGACAAAATATTAGAGCCTGTAACAGACATCTGTGCTCCGCCTGCCGCCATTACCTTGCAGAGATAGGCGGTCTTGGCCTCCAGATGAACTGAAAGGGATACCTTGACTCCCTCAAAAGGCTTTTCTTTCTCAAATCTCTCCTCTAAGGATCTTAAGAGGGGCATATGGTCTCTGACCCATTCGATCTTTTCATGTCCATAGGGAGCAAGCCCTATGTCTCTGATATCATATTCCATTTATGAACTCCTTTTCATATAGTCAGGAGGGATCTCCTCCATACTTCTCTTCTATCATTGAGGCAATGGCTTCTGCCAGGCTTCTGATCTCCTGCTCGGAATCCCCTTCTATGAGGATCCTTATTACCGCTTCAGTTCCGGATGTCCTGATCACAAGTCTTCCACGATCCTTGAGGGTCTCTTCCGTCTCTTTTATGATCCTCTGGATGTCCGGATCCTTAAGGTAGGTCTTTTTGAACTCGTTCTGGATCCTCGCATTCAGAAGGACCTGTGGGTAGATGGTGATCTTATCGTAGAGTTCAGCCAGTGTCATTCCGGAATTCCTCACGGCCCGCATGATCTGAAGGGCGCTAAGGATACCGTCTCCTGCTGTACTGTACTCGCTGAAGATCATGTGTCCCGTCTGCTCGCCTCCCAGCACGCATCCGGTCTCCAGCATCTTTTCCAGAACGTATCTGTCTCCCACGCCGGTGATCTCCACGCGGATCCCCTCTTCTTCAAGGGTCTTCCAAAGCCCCGAATTAGACATTACCGAGGTGGTAACCACCATGTTATCCAGTCTTCCTGATTCCTTAAGATCCATGGCGCATATGCCCACTGCCCTGTCGCCGTCCAATATCCGCCCCTCTTCATCCACAGTGATCAGTCTGTCTCCGTCACCGTCGAAGGCGAATCCTGCCTGGGCGCCGATCTCTCTCACTGCTCTTGCCAGCGATTCGGGAGCGGTGGAACCGCACCGGTCGTTGATATTGGTGCCGTCCGGGGTGTTTCCTATGGTGTACACGTCGGCTCCAAGCCTCATGAATACCTCTGGCGCTACCTTGAAGCAGGCACCATTGGCACAGTCCAGGACGATTTTTTTGCCCAGAAGCTTGAAGTCCACAGTCCTCATGAGATGGTCCTCGTAGATCCTTCTGGCATCGTCTGAGGCGTCATATGTCCTTCCTATGCCTGTGCCTGTCAGCCTGTCCGACGGATCCACGTTGGATATGATCAGATCTTCGATCTCCTCCTCCATGGAATCTGAAAGCTTCATTCCTTCAGAGTTGAATATTTTGATCCCGTTGTACTCGAAAGAGTTGTGGGAGGCGCTTATTACTATACCTGCGCCGGCGCCGTATTCTCTGGTGATCAGTGCCACTGCAGGAGTTGGCAGGACTCCTACCTTGATTACCGTGCCGCCATACACCATTATGCCTGCGGACACTGCCTGTTCCAAAAGGTCACAGGAAAGCCGTGTATCCTTGCCCAGCACCACTGTTGGTGCAGGGTCTGTTTTTTTGAGTTCATGACAGAGGGCCTTGCCAAGGCTGAAGGCCAGCTCCGGGGTAAGCTCCCTGTTGGCTATGCCTCTCACTCCGTCAGTACCGAAAAGTCTGCCCAATAATGTTTTCTCCTTTTACATTTCGAGAACGATCACAACGCTGGCCGGTTCAGCCTCTGCGATGTCCACTCCCTCCACATTGGTGGTGATATTCAGCTGTACCGTATGGCTTCCGTTGTACAGCCCTGTAACATCTGCTGTTATGATCAGGTCATCCTTCGTGAGAGAGCCTATGGCCGAAAGTGTTCCCTTCGCAGTCACGACTATCTCCACGTCTTCTATGGTGACCGTGGTGTTCTCGTTAACTCCTGTAACGGTTATATCCGTCTCATCGAATTCGAAGCTTACCTCGGAGGCATTAAACACTTTTACATGCATTTCAGGATCCAAGGATTCGTATGCAAGCTGTACCCCATAAGGAAGCACAGGTTCCAGCACTATGGTGGAATCCACATAGACATCTGTTAGATCTATCTCCTTGCATTCAACGCTGTCTATCCATTCAAGGGTCTCGCTTGGACCTTTGATGGTCACCTCTTCAGGCACGTCTACAGTACGGGTTATAGAGCCGCTTTCCATTCCTTTCACGGGTACGGAAAGGGATACCTTCTTAGTGTTCATCATCACTGCAGTCACAGTTACATTAGATTCTGAAAGATGGGCTTCTGTAACTTCCTCTCCCTCTTCATCCAACGCCACAAGAGCTACAGTGATAGCATTGCTCTCCTCTGTTATTCTGGAGGAATCCACGTCAGCCACAACTCTGTCCACCTTGTCCACCGCAGATTCTGCACCGGAAACTGTGACAGTCTCCGTGGATAACTGTGTTATCATGGGTTCCTTATTCTCCACTTGATTGGAGTATACGATCTCGATCTCCTTCTCTACAGATACGGAATTCTCCGTTGTTATGGTTATGTACTGAGGCGAAATGCTGTCAAGGGTTATGGAACTGGGTCTGGTCACAGAGAGTTCTACAACATTATCCCCTCGGGTTAGGCCCGAAAGATTAACGATGGCGCGGAAGTCGTCCTCGGATATTTTGTTGGCGATGGATCTCTTGGCACTGAAAGAGACGTCCACTTTATCGTGATCCACGCTTGTTATAACCAGTCCGGCATCTTCAAGAGCCGCTTCGTTGGTGTATACGATGGGCACGTTTCTGATGGTGATGCGCCTCTCGGGGTCCACCTCGCCCAGCACGTATGCCCAGAGGGCTACCGCGATAAGAAAAGCAAGTACCAATGTGAATCTTTTACTTCTCAGCATCTTTCTTGCCTCCCTTCAGAGCTTTGATTATTCTGTCCAGAACAGAATCCTTCTCAGGTGAAATGTATACCGTGTTAAGGATCTCTTCGATATCGGTTCCCGTCAGATGTCTTCTCAGTCTGCCGTTCTCGGCCACGGAGATAATGCCTGTCTCCTCGGACACGATGAATACCAGGGCGTCCGAAGTCTCAGTGACTCCGATCCCTGCCCTGTGTCTGGTGCCCAGATCCTTGGAAAGGGTCTTGTTGGCTGTAAGGGGAAGTACGCAGCCTGCCGCCTCCAGCTTGTCTCCTCTTACGATCAGCGCCCCGTCGTGAAGGGGTGCGCCTTCGTAGAAGATGTTTCCGATCATCTCTCTTGAGATGCCGGCTCTGATGACAGTACCTGTCTCGATTATATCCGTAAGAGATGTCTCTCGTTCGATCACGATGAGGGCTCCGGTCTTTTCCTCGGACATCCTCTCGATGGCTGCCCTTATTTCATGGGTGATGTGCTCGGCCTCCTCCAGGTCAAGACCGCTGTAGCTGGAGATGATCTTACGTCTTCCCAGGTTCTCAAGAAGTCTTCTGAGTTCAGGCTGGAAGATGATGACAAGTGCGATCAAGCCTACGTTGACCAGGTTGCTCAGAAGCCACTGCAAGGTGTAAAGTCTAAGGGCGTTAGCCAGAACTGCAACGACGATCAGGATACCTATTCCCTTTGCCAGCTGCTCGGCCCTGGTCTCCCTGACGAATCCCAGCAGCTTGTACACCAGAAAAGTAATTATAAGTATGTCAAAGATATCGTTTATACCGATATTTGAAACTATGTTTTGAAAGAATTGTTCCATTGGCGTATCACCTTTTGATCTATCGGGCTAAAAAAGCCAACACTCCACACAATTATACATAGTAAATGATATCATATCTGCCACCTTCTTTCAAGGAGAATACCGCTAAGGTACTGTTTATATGATCGGCATGCCCGTCATACCACTAAAAAGGCCGCCCATATGGGCGGCCCGCTACTGACCTTTAGTATTTAGTGTTCTGTTTCCAGAAGACCGTAGTCCTCGTCGTTTCTCTTGTATACCACATCTACGTTTCCTGTGTCAGCGTCCAGGAATACGAAGAAGTTGTGTC
>CAJOKT010000056.1 GCA_905235115.1 uncultured Peptostreptococcaceae bacterium | reverse complement strand
CAGATCGTGGGCCAGGTCGAGCATGTAGCGGATCTCAACGGGTGTGAAATCCATCAGTGTCAGAAAGTTTCTTCCTTTAAGATTTACTGCCATAGTTTTGCTCTCCTTTTATCATTAAAATCAATAATTAGCTTCAACGTATTTTTTGATCCTGTCGGTGGCTTCCACGATGGACTCTCTGGTGACCGCATAGGACAGTCTGAAGAATCCGTCTCCGCACTTGCCGAAGGCATCTCCCGGTACTGTGGCAACTCCCGCCTTATCCAGCAGATCCATGCAGAACTGTCTGGGGGAGACTCCCAGCTTTGTGATCCTGGGCAGCATGTAGAAGGCTCCCTTGGGAACCACCAGTTCCACTCCCGGGATGGCGCTCAGACCTTCGACCATCAGATCGCGCCTGATCCTGAATTCATCCACCATGCCTTTCGTGAACGAACCGCCGTGGAGATATGCTTCCGCCACTCCCACCTGTACGAAGGACGTGGCGCATGTGGACATGTTCTGGTGGACCTTGTTCACGTAGACCATGAGAGGAGCGGGACCGATGGCGTATCCTACACGCCAGCCTGTCATGGAGAATATCTTGGACGATGAGTTGATGACCACCGTTCTCTCCTTCATTCCGGGAAGAGTGTAGATGCTTACGTGCTCTCCCTCATAGAGGAACTGGTCGTAGGTCTCGTCAGAAAAGACCATGATATCATGTCTCTTTGCGAAATCCGCGATCCTTTCCAGTTCTTCTCTGCCGATAATGGCTCCCGTGGGATTGCCGGGTGTATTGATGAGGACGGCCCTGGTGTTTGGCGTCACGGTCGCCTCAAGGTCCTCCGCCTTAAGTTCAAATTCATTTTCGAATCTCAACGGTACCTCTATGACCTCTACTCCCGCTATGTGAGCCGCCTCAGAGTAGGCCGAGAAAAACGGACTGGGTACCAGAATGGCTTCGCCCGGATTGAACACAGTAAGCATCAGTGCCTGAATGGCCTCACAGGCTCCGGCTGTGACCACGATCTCCGTGTCCGGATCGAACACGATGCCGTTTTCCCTGCTTTCCTTCTCCAGAATTGCCTTTCTCAGTTCAGGAATACCTGCCATGGCAGTGTAGTGTACAAATCCTGCATTAAGTGACTTGATAGTGGCTTCCTTGGCGATCACCGGGGAATCGAAATCCGGTTTCCCGATCTCCATATGGATGATGGACTTTCCCTCAGCCTCCATTTTAAGGGCCTTCTGATAGATATCGTACAGTCCTCCCGCCATATTCATACTTTTCATTCTTTCATTCAAAAGCTGCATGGTCATCCCTTCCTTTCAAATCAATCGATAACCCGGCAAAAAATCAAATTTGTGTATTTCGTCATGCCCGTTTCCCGTGAGTCCTTCCCACTGGTGGTACAGGGCGGGAGGCGGGGAAATATTTGCTACAGTTAATTATAGCATGTTTTTTCACAATTTAGTAATATTTATATATGATTATGCATATTTTTCACTATGGGGGAATGATCATGGATAAGCAATTCTCTCGGCTCCGGAATTCCCGCAATGTTCTTGCTTCTCATCCCTTCCTTTCGCTCTCACTAAAACTCGATCTTATGTATTTTGTGCTGAAGGGCCTGGCGGGTCATCCCAAGTTCCTCAGCTGTCTTTGTGACGTTTCCTCCGTTCCTCTTAAGAGCGGCGAGGATTATGTCTCTTTCGATCTCAGCCATGTACTCAGACAGACTGCCTGAATCCGGGCCGAAATCTTTTGCCAGATCCCCTGCAGGGTCCGGCTTGAAGGCATTTATCTCATTTACAAAATATGACGGCAGATGGGACATCTCAATGGTATTTCCTCTGTCCGCCATGTTGACCGCACACTCGATGACGTTGGAAAGTTCCCTCACGTTGCCCTTCCAGGGGAATTCCTCAAAGGCTTCCCTGACCTCCTCGCTCAGGTACAGCGGCCAGCGGTCCATTCCCCTGCCGAACTTCTCCAGAAAGAAGCTGGCAAGCAGATCCAGATCACCCTTTCTGTCTTTCAGTGAAGGTACATCTATGGTGATCACGCCCAGCCTGTAGAAAAGGTCACTCCTGAGCTTCCCCTCTTCCATGAGCCTGACCGGATCCTGATTTGTGATAGCGATGACTCTCACGTTCACCTGTTTGGTCTCCAGTCCGCCCACCTGTCTGAATGAGCCGTCCTGAAGGCCCCTTAAGAGTTTGGCCTGTATTCCCATGGGCAGGGAGTTGAATTCATCCAGGACCAGGGTCCCGCCGTTGGCCAGCTGGAAAAGTCCCATCCTGTCTATAGCTCCCGTAAATCCGCCTTTGACCGTCCCGAACAAAACACTTTCGGCCAGGTTCTCCGGTATGGCGGCGCAGTTCTCCAGCACCAGAGGCTTGTTCTTTCTCCGGCTTCCGTTGTGGATGGCCTGAGCCATCATCTCCTTTCCGGTACCTGATGCTCCCGTGATTATCACGTTGAGGTCGCACTTGGCAGCGTTTACCACCTGGTTCTTCACTGCCTCCATCTGCGGACTCTCGCCTATGATGTCTTCGATCCTGAAGCCGCCGGTGAGTTTCACCAGGCTGCTCTCGATCTGTGACATGCGGTTGATATTCTTGGCCAGGCCGATGTTTTCCGCTCTGAGCCTTCTGATCTCAGTCATGTCGGTGGCTACCTTGATAGCTCCCTTTATGACGTTCCTCTCGGTTATGGGCCAGAAAGAAAAGCTTACGGAGATGCTGTTTCCGTAGGTGTTCACACAGTCGTGGACCACGTTGATCTTGGGCAGTCCGCTGGTGAGGACATCGATCAGAAGCTCATCCATCTCGTTTTCATTTTCGAGACTGCCCAGATTCTTGCCCATGACATCCTTGGACGTCCTGTTCTCTATGATCTCTATTCTTCTGTTGTACTGGACTGTGACGCCGAACTGGTCTACAACATGTATGCCCTCTTTCAGCACGTCCGTAAGTCTGCCTATCAAAAGATTGGTATTCATGATGCATCCTCTAGATTATGGCCGTATCGGGATTGAGAATATTGTTTGGGTCGAAGGCCCTTTTGATCTTCCTCATGAGCTCCACCTGGATGTCATCCAGCTGCATCCTGAGTTCCTCACGTTTTCTCTTTCCTATGCCGTGTTCGCCGGAGATGGTGCCGCCCATGTCTATGGCAGCCCTGTACAACTCGTCTCTCATCTCGCGATAGTGAGCAGGCAGATCTCCGTTCTTCTCAGCGTAGACATTGTTGTGCACGTTGCCCTCGCTGATATGCCCGACCGTGTCTGTCACTATATTGTATTTCTCGGTGATATCGTGGAATACCTTCATGAGTCTGGGGATCTCCGCAGGCGGCACCGCGATGTCCATGGTCTCAGCCATGTTCTTCTGGGTGGCGAAAAGCGAGGTGGTCCTCATCTCGATGAATTCCTTCTGCTTTTCCGCTCCGTTATAGGTCCTGGTCTCCACTGCGCCGGCCATGCTGCAGATGGATTCCACCATCTGGCATACGTTGAAGGCCTCTTCTTCGTTGGCCGCGCAGACAATGAACATCAGGTCCACCTTGCCCTTGGAAAGTGGCCAGGTCTTGCCGCAGGCCGCAGCGCATTTACGTGCGGTGGAGCGGTCCATGTACTCTATCCCGTCCATGTGCACGCCGGTCTTCAGGGTGGTGGTCACAGCGTCTGTTGCCTCGCTGTAAGAGTCGAAGGCCGCAATGATGGTGGCATCATAGGGAAGCCTGGGTCTCACCCTCAGCATCACCTTGGTAACTATTCCCAGAGTCCCCTCTGATCCGATCATCAGCTGCATCAGGTCGTAGCCGGCGTTATTCCTTTTCATCTTGCCGTTGAAAACAGTTATCTCGCCTGTCGGAAGCACCACCTCTATGCCTCGCACGTTGGACCTGGTCGCAGAATTGCCTTCGGTACGGATACCGCCGGAATTCTCACACACCATGCCGCCGATCTGAGCGTTCTCGTCACAGGGCTGGGATCCGAAGGTCATGCTCGGCGCATGCTTCATCAGATAGTCGTTGAGCTGCTTCAGCGTCACTCCGCTTTCAACGGTGACAATGAAATTGTTTTCATCAACTTCTATCACGGAATCCATTCTCTCCATGGATATGACTATTCCCGGATGGGTTACTATGGCCGCGCCGCACAGTCCGGTGCCTCCTCCCCTTACCACTACGGGTATGAGTTTATCATTGGCATATTTCATTATTTCAGATATCTGCCCGGCATTTTCGGGCCTGGCCACCACGCATTCCGTGGTAGCCTCAGCCCTGAAATACGGAAGCGAACAGTCGTAAAGATATGGGGCCACAGCATTGGCTCCTGATATAACGCCGTCGCTTCCTAAAATGTCATGGAGTTTTTTTGCGATCTCTTCTATTGCCGTCATTTTTTCTTCAAAAAAATCTGATACCTTGACCGTGGCACGCGCCGCTTCTTTTAGACTATCGTAAGTTCGGTGGGAAGCGTGCTCAGCTTCTCCGCACCGTTTTCGGTGACCAGATAGAGCTCGCAGCAGTTTGCGGTCTTTCCGTCACTGAACCTGACGTTTGGGTGAAGGTTCAGCCTCATGCCGGGAGCAAGGACGGTCTTGTCCTCTCTGTTGATCATGGGATATTCCCAGATGTCCAGTCCCTGGCCGTGGCCCATGTTGTTCACGCCGTCCTTGAGAAATGCGCCGTAGACGCTCCCAGTCATGACGTTCTCTACAGCCTGAGCTACATCTCCCACGGTGTTGCCGGGCTTCATTGCCTCGAATCCCGCAGCCTGAGCTTCCTTCAGAAGCTCGTATCCTTCCCTGAATTCCCTGTCGGGTTCGCCGATGAACACGTGTCTCGCCACCTCGCTGTAGTGGCCGCCTGGGGCGGCGTGCTCCAGAACGATACCGATCTGGTCGCCCTCCTGCCACATGTGATGTTTCTCCCTGGCCAGAGGCACTGGGCTCCATATGGGATGGAACCTGGTGTCGGTCAGCCAGTACTGGTCCTCGGTGTGAAGCTTCCATCCGTAGGCTCCCGCGAGGTCGATGGCATCGTCCTCGTACACCCCGGGCTTCACCAGGCTCAGCCAGTAATTGTAGTTGTCCTCGTTGAGTCTGATGGTCGCCCTGGAAAGTTCCACTTCGTAGGGGCTCTTCCTCATCCTCATTTCCCAGACTTCGTGGTCGAAGTACACCAGCTCCAGTCCGGGGCAGGCGTCCTTCATGGACTGCAGGAAGTGAGCGGAGATGCCGCCGAATCCGGCATAGGCTACCTTGGACGCGTTGTGCTTCCTCAGGTATTCGCCCACGCATTTTCCGGGCACGGTGTTGTACTCCATGCCGGGGATGAAGAGGACTTCGTCCACCGAACCCTCTTCCTTCACGTACGCGGCGCCTACGCCGTCGTGCGCAAAGAACACCGCCGGGCCTTCTGCGTCGATCACCAGGAACTCTTCGAATACAGAGATATAGTAGTCCGCAAAATATCTGAGCATGCCTCTGTGATTGGTCTGGCCGGAGGAACCCAGCACCAGGTAGCGCAATCCGTTATCGGCAAGTCTTTTGCGTATTTCCGATTGTCTTCTTTCGATTTCTGTCTTTGGGGTCACTAACATTTTTTCATCCTCCCCGTTAGATCATACCCATGATATGGGGCAGGAATGTGATGATCTGCGGTATGTATGTCATGACCAGAAGGGCGATGACTCCCGCGATCATGAAGGGCCATACCCTGGACACCAGCTGCTTCATGGAGATGTCAGCCATATTGCATGCAACGAACAGATTGGATCCTACAGGAGGCGTGATCTGTCCGATGGCGAAGTTGATGGTGGCCAGTACGCCGAATGCGTAGGGGTTCATTCCGATGCTGTTTACTACGGGCATGATGATGGGAAGCAGCAGGTAGAATCCGGAAGCGGAGTCCACGAAGCATCCTGCTATCAGGAATATGATAGTGATGAGCAGGAGCAGGACCGCATCGTTGCTGGATACGGACAGCAGTCCTCTGGAGAGGATGCCGGCGAGACCGGATGTGGTCAGGATCCAGCTGAATGCTCCGGCAGCGCCCATGATGAACATGATCACCGCTGAAGACTCGCAGGCCTTCTTGAATATCTTCGGAAGGTCTTTGATCTTGATCTCTTTGTAGATGACCATTCCCACGAAAAGGCTGTATACTACCGCGACGCCTGCAGCTTCGGTGGGTGTGAAGAATCCGCCGTAGATCCCGCCCAGGATGATGATCGGGCTGAGGATGCCCCAGAAGGCGTCTTTCAGTGCATTCCATCTCTCCCTGGCGCTGGCCTTGGGACGCACCACGATGTTGGCGTCCTTGCGGAGTATGAGTATTGCAGTGATGGCAAAGGCTGCGCCCAGCACCAGGCCGGGAATGATACCTGCGATGAACATTCCTCCGATGGATACCTCGGTGATCATGGCGTAGATCACGAAAGGAATACTGGGAGGTATTACCATTCCGATGCCGCCGGATGCGGCTACAACTGCCGTCGCGAATTTTTTGTCGTACTTGTCATCCTCCATGGCAGGAATCAGTGTTCCGCCCAGGGCTGCGACTGTAGCCGGGCCGGAGCCGGAGATCGCTGCAAAGAAGCAGGATGCTACTACTGTAACTACTGCCAGGCCGCCTTTTTTGTGGCCGATGAAAGCGTTGGCCAGACGGACGAGGCGCTTGGAGATGCCGGCGTATTCCATTACTACACCCGCCAGGATGAAGAATGGGATGGCCAGCATGGTGAATTTGGCGATGGCCGAGTAGAATACGGTGGCCACCGATGAAAGGCCGAAGCCTCCATAGAGCATTCCGAAAGCTGCTGAAAGTCCCATGGAAGCAGCTACGGGAACGTCAAGAAGGAGCAGCAGGAAAAATGATCCTATGAGTACTAATGCCATTTATTTCTCCTCCTTCTCTTCTTTTTTGAACAGATCCTGGATGTCGAAGATCAGGGTCATCACTATGGTGACTATGATCACGACGCCTCCTATGGGAAGCGCAAAACCCTGAACTGCCATGGGAATGCCGGTGCTGGGCAGGATCTGACCGTATTTCAGATAATTCTGGACCATGTTCCACCCTGTGTAAGTAAGGATGGAGACGAATGCGATGGATACCGCCGCGCTGATAAGCAAGAATATGAGCTTACCGGGTCTGGGCAGATACTCTGATATAAGATTTAATGCTGTGTGTGAGTGGGTACGATAGCAATAGGATATTCCGAACATGGAGATCCAAAGGAAGATCAGAACGATGACCTCCTCCGTGAACGACATTGGAACACTGGGTAAAGCCTTTCTCGCAACCACGTTCGCAAAGTTCAGTACGACCATGATGCCCATTCCGATGACCATGATCACCGCCTCGAACTTGGCGAAGAAATTATAGAACTTCTTCACGGACTTTCTCCTTTCCAGGATAGATCGAGTAGGGGCTAACTTGTAGCCCCTCTCACACCACCGTACGTGCCGTTCGGCATACGGCGGTTCAACCCAATAAGTAGTAATCTACACAGCTGAGA
>CAJOKT010000055.1 GCA_905235115.1 uncultured Peptostreptococcaceae bacterium | reverse complement strand
ATGACCACCTCCCTGGCCCTGTCGCCCAGATAAGCGAACTCCTCCATCATCTCGTCGGTGGTCCTCATGTAGAGTCCTTCTCCGGATTCCGCGTCCTCGAACCCCATGCCTGCCATAAGGATGTTCCTGTAAATGGCTGACTCCGGTTTGTCGTAGTGGGCGTCGCAGGTGGCGACCACGGGTTTGCCCAGTCTGTCTCCTATCTCCAGGATCCTTTTGTTGATGGCCCTGAGATCATCCTCCGTTTCCACCCTTCTACCCTCGAAGTAATACTCCTCCTCGGTCATGAATCGATTGTTTATAACGGGCTGTATCTCCAGATAGTCATATCTCTCAGCAATCTTGTCCTGCTCCTCCTGTCTTAATGCGTTCACCCTGCGCCTCATTCCGGTCCTCTTCTCCTCGTAGGCGTGAGACACCAGAGACTGGAAAAGCTCTCCGTAGCAGCAGGCGGATCCTATGATCAGACCCTCTCTGTGCTTCTCGATGACGGACCAGGGAAGCCTGGGCTTCCTGTAGAAATAGTCGATGTGGGCGGCGGATACCAGTTTGTACAGGTTCTTGAGTCCCTTCTGGGTGGCCGCAAGAAGTATGATGTGGTTCACCGGTTTCTTCTTGTAATCAATCTCACCGTCTTCCGTCAGGCAGTCTGAATCATCGAAACAGTATCCTTCGCAGCCGTAGATGACCTTGATGGGGCGTCCTGCCTTAGTCTGGCTTGCGGCTTCAGCGGCCGCGTCCGGGAAGGCCTGCACAACTCCGTGATCAGTTATGGCTATGGCGGGCTGCCCCCAAAGAGCCGCCTGCCTGACGGCAGCCTTCGGGTCGTTAAGTCCGTCCATGGCGCTCATCTTGGTGTGAAGATGGAGCTCCACGCGCTTGCCGACCTCAGAGGTATCTGTCCTGTCCGGCCTCTCCTCCAGTTTTTCCAGTTCCTCCAGGTTGATGACGTTCATGTTGTCAAAGGTGTCGAAGGTGACCTCTCCTTTGACCTTCACCCTGTCCTCCGGGTGCAAAAAATCCTCGATCTCGGAGAATTTCTCCCTGGACATGAATTTTTTGCAGCAGACGGTGGTCCTTTCATCGGTGATCAGGAAGCTGACCATGAGGTTCCCCGATCTGATGGGCTTGGACTCCAGTTTGTAAAGTGTGCCCTCCACGATGACCTTGCCCATGGTGGGCTCCAGTTCCTCCAGGCTGTGGTCGGGGTCTCCGGTAAAGCCCTCTCCCATGATGAAGCTGCCGCGGATCTTTTTCTCGCGGTTCCTCTTGGTGAAGCCTGCCCAGGGATTCTTGTCTTCCTTCTGGGATTCCTCAGCTTTGGCGCGGCGGGGTGCGTTCTCCTGGGCACGGGCTTTTTTCTCCTCGATGAATTCCTCCATCTCGCCCCTGACCTCGCGCCTCATGATGTCGGCGCTCTCCTGGAAGGCGTCCCTGTCGTTCTCGAATCTGACGGTCACCTTCATGCCGAAGTTTCTGGCGATGGCCCTCTCGAACACGGGGGCGGCATCTCTGTTCAGGCTCTTCTCTGAGGTCTTGCCGATGCAGGGGATCGTAAAGGTCATCTTGCCGCTCTCGTCTTTTGCGAAGGTGTATCCGCCCCCGCCTACGATACCGGCATATCCGGGGCTTGCGGCCTCCAGCATCTTGAGCAGATAGGGATAAAACCCTCTCATGATCTCTTCCTCCGTGAGGATCACGTTCTCATAGTTCAGCCTCAGGTTCACCTCCTTCACGAAGGGAAGTCTGCCTCTGATCTGATCCTTTACGATGAGGAGATCCTCGTAGGGTATGATAAAATTAAGGGTCACCGGTATCTCCAAGACCCCTGTATCCTTCCGGAACGTTCCCTGCCCCGGTTCATATCTGTACTCCTCTTTATTCACACGGCCGCCTGTGATGCTCTCCCAGTCCACCATGCTGTCGATTATCTTTCTCATGTCTCACCTTATCTCAGGGCTTAGAGCCCCAGATCTTTCTCCATAAGCTCAATGAGCGCGGAAACTATCCGGTCCTCCGGGATCTTCTCCAGGATCACACCCTTCTTGAAAAGCAGTCCTTCACCGTTTCCTCCGGCCACTCCGTAATCTGCCTCTCTGGCTTCTCCGGGGCCGTTTACCGCGCAGCCCATGACCGCCACCTTGATTCCCGGTCTGCCCTCTGCCCGAAGGCGTTTCTCGATGGGCTCCAGACTCCTCTCGACCTCTTCCGCCAGACCCTGAAGGTCTATCTTCGTCCTCCCGCAGGTAGGACAGGATACCAGGTCCACAGAGGACTTCCTGAGTCCCAAAGCCTTGAGAAGCTCCAGCCCGTATTTGACTTCCTCCGTAGGATCCGCAGTAAGCGAAACTCTGATCGTATCGCCGATCCCGTTCAGAAGAAGGGCTCCGATACCTGCGGCTGACTTGACCTGTCCTCTTCTCAGGGTGCCCGCCTCAGTTATTCCCACGTGCATGGGGTGATCCGTCATCTTAGAGAGGATCATGTGAGCGTCGTAGGTCATCTTCACGTCCGAAGACTTGATGGATACCACCAGGTCGTCGTAGCCCATGTCCTCTATGAGCCTGAGGTTCCTGAGTCCGGATTCCGCCAGACCTTCCGCTGTAACTCCGCCGTTTCTCTCGACTATGTCCTTTTCGAGGGAGCCGGAATTCACTCCCACCCTGATGGGGACCTGTCTCTCACGGGCGGCGTTGACCACCTCTCTAACCTTGTCAAGGCTTCCGATGTTTCCCGGGTTGATCCTGATCTTGTCCGCTCCCTGTTCGATGGCCTCCAGAGCCATTTTGTGATCAAAATGAATGTCCGCCACCAGAGGTATGTCCAGACCCTCCGAGAGAAGGTCCTTCCTGACCTTTCCGAAGGTCACCGCAGCCTCGTGGTCGGGCACTGTGAGCCTGATTATGTCGCAGCCGAGAAGCGCGTTCTCTCTTACCTGGGCGAGAAGAGCAAGCTCATCGTGAGGATCCCTGTTGGTCATGGTCTGGACCGCAACAGGATTTCCTCCGCCGATCTTTACTTTTCCTATGTTTACGACTTTAGTCATGTCTTACCCTATGATCCTTCCTATATCGCTCATGGTGACCACTGCGGCCAGTGCCAGAAGGAGTATTATCCCTATGGTATGGACGATGCCCTCCACCTTGGCGGATACCGGCTTGCCGGTGATCCAGCCGTATAGAACGAAAATGATCCTTCCGCCGTCAAGGGCGGGAAGCGGCAGCATGTTGATCATTGCCAGGTTAACACAGATCAGCGCCAGGAGGAACATATAATACCACCAGCCTATGCTGGATGTCTCCCCTACCATCTGGACTATTCCCACCGGCCCCGAAAGGTCTCTGATGCCGGCTTCTCCCGAGAAAAGCATTCTGAAGGAATCTATCATGATCCCGAACAAGCTGCCGGTCTGGACGAAGCCCTGACCGATGCCCCGGATCACGTTATGGCTCCCCTTATAGGTGATGCCTATGATATATCTGTTCTCCTGCTCTACGAACTGCGGAGTGACTGAGAATTCCTGCTTGGTTCCTTTCCTCTCCACTTCGAATGATACTGCTCCGCCCTCGGCTTCCTGTATGTATTTGCCCACGTCGGACCACTCTTTCACCGCCTTGTCATCGATGGAGACGATCTTGTCTCCTGTCTCAAGTCCGGCCAGGTCCGCAGGGGAACCTGCGGTCACCGATCCGATGGTGGTGGTCGCAAATCCCAGCACCGTGGTCATGATGGTGAGGACTATGAATGCCGTTAACACGTTCATGAGGGACCCCGCGGCCAGGATTATTATCTTCTGCCAGGGTTTCTTGTTGTTGAAAGATCTCGGGTCATCCGGATCCTTCTTCTCGATCTCCATGCCCGGCTCCCCATCATCCTCTTCGTCTTCGTTCTGTCCGTCCTCACCCTCCATGGCGCAGAACCCGCCTATGGGGAAAAGCCTGACGGAATAAAGGGTCTCGCCCTTCTGTTTCTTCCAGACGGCGGGGCCCATGCCGAAGGCAAACTCGTTAACTTTTACGCCGAATTTCTTGGCTGCGATGAAATGTCCCAGCTCGTGCGGGAATATCATCAGCAGGAACATCAAAATGGCGAGTATCGCTGTTTTCATCTACTGTAGTGTCCTTTTCTTCAGACCCTCTCGCGGGTCTCCTTGTCTATCATGAGTATGTCGTCCAGGGTAAGGTCCTTCACCGTCTCGTGGCTCATGACCGTATCCCAGAGTATGTCCTGCATCTCCAGGAAGCCTACCCCGCCCTCCAGGAATCTCTGGACCAGCACCTCGTTTGCCGCGTTCATCACCACAGGTGAGGAACCTCCCTCCCCCGCCGCAAAAAACGCAAGCCTGAGGCACTTGAAGGTCTCCGGATCCGGCTTTTCGAAGGTCAGATTGGATCCCTCTCCGAAGAGATCCAGTTCCCTGTCGGGGTTTTCCAGCCTGTCAGGATATCCCAGAGCCAGGCTGATGGGTATCCTCATATCGGGGATCCCCAGCTGACAGAGCACGGAATTGTCCATGAACTCCACGCCGGAGTGCACGATGCTCTGAGGATGCACCAGCACCTGGATATTCTCAGGATCCACATCGAAGAGCCACTTGGCCTCTATGACCTCAAGGCCCTTGTTCATGAGAGTTGCTGAGTCAATTGTGATCTTGGCTCCCATGTCCCACCTGGGATGCCTGAGAGCGTCCTCCCTGGTGACGTTCTCAAGCTCGGATCTTTTGCGCCCTCTGAAGGGACCTCCCGAACAGGTCAGGAGGATCTTTTTGACCTTGCGGCCGCGGTTGCCCTCCAGACACTGGAAGATGGCCGAATGCTCCGAATCTATTGGAAGGAGCTTGAGCCCCGTCTTCTTCACCAGATCCATTATGACGCTACCGCCCGCCACCAGGGTCTCCTTGTTGGCGAGGGCCACGTCAGTACCGTTCATCAGCGCGTGGTATGTGGGCTCCAGTCCCCTCATTCCCATGAGAGCGTTGACCACCAGATCGCAGGGAACGGTGGCAGCCTCAACAAGGCGCTTGGCGGTCTCCTCCGGGGTGCCAGAAGTCACGAAGCAATTCTTCTCGGGAACGCCGAACTCTTTGGCCTGGCTCATCATCAGATCCCTGTTTGACCTGCAGGTGAGAGCAACCACCCTGAATCTGTCTCTGTTATGTCTTACAACGTCCAGGGTCTGGGTCCCTATGGAACCCGTGGACCCCAGTATCACTATATCTTTCATGTATCACTCCTACAGGAAAAGCGGCAGCACCACCGCGATGTAGAAATACAGGTATGGCGCCACGAAGAGCACCGAATCGAATCTGTCCAGTATGCCGCCGTGGCCCGGGATCAGATTGCCGTAATCCTTGATGCCCATCTTTCTCTTGAAGGCTGAAGCGGTCAGATCTCCTAGCTGTGCCATGACGGAGCCCATGGCTGCCATAAGGATGAATCCAGGGGATACAGCGTGGCCTTCCGCCAGGAAGAACACTCCGAAAAGGATACTGCATACCACTGCTCCGAGCACACCTCCTACGGCCCCTTCCACGGTCTTCTTTGGGCTCAGGTTCGGGCAAAGCTTGTGCTTCCCCAGGAACATCCCCGTGAAATACGCGAAGATGTCCGTGCCGAAAGCGATTATGAATATGAGCCAGATATAGTTGTGAGCATATTCCGACTCATCTATCAGTACCACGAAATGGACGAAGAAAACCACATAAAATATTCCCGTCAGGGTGCTCACCACGTCCGGGTTCTTGCGCTTCTCCACGTCCATGCCGTAGATCAGGCATGCAGCCACTGTTATGAACATCCACAGCATGATAAGGTTATATCTCCCCGTACCGTCGCTGAAATAAGGGACATTCGTGCCCAGGATGTGGAAAGCGTACAGCAAAACAATGGAGCCGCAGCCTATGATGTAGCTGGGCTGTGCCCCCTCGTTCCTGAATCCGTTATAGAACTCGTGCAGCCCTATAAACGATATGGCGATGCAGGCCAGCATGAGCCATATCCCTCCAAAATATACGAGAAGGAGGAGCGGCAGCATTATGATCGCGGATATTATCCTTGTCTTCATTGGGCTATCTTCCTCCGTATCTTCTTTCTCTGGTCCGGTATTCCTCGACGATCGACTCGAATTCTTCCGGGGTAAAGTCAGGCCAGAGAGTATCCGTGAATGCGAACTCCGAATATGCGGCCTGCCACAGCAGGAAGTTGGAAAGTCTCTCCTCCCCCGACGTCCTGATGATCAGGTCAGGATCGGGAACGTTCCCGTTCTCCTCGCCGGAATACAGCGCGCGGGAGATGTCCTCTGCCGTGACTTCTGTGCGGCCTTCTGAAAGAAGCTTATTGAAAGCTCTGACTATCTCGTCTCTCGATCCGTAGTTAAGGCAGATGTTGAACACAAGTCCGGTATTGTTCCCGGTGGTCACGACGGCGTCCCTGACGGCCTCTATGGCGTCCTCCGGAAGTCTGTGCTGCCAGTCTCCGAAGATATTGACCTTCATGTTCTTCTCGTCCATTTCCTTGAGTTCGATGGCCATATACTTCACGAGGAGTTCGAAGATGCCTCCCACCTCTTCCCTGGATCTTTTCCAGTTCTCGGTGGAAAAAGCGTAGACCGTAAGGTATTGCACGCCCATGGCGTCTGCTTTTTTGATGATCTCCTTCATGGAGTCCATGCCGGCGTGATGTCCCTCCAGTTTGCTGAGACCTCTCAGCTCGGCCCATCTGCCGTTTCCGTCCATGATGACGGCTACATGGGCAGGGACAGGTTTCTTCTCACCCATTTCTTGTCCTTTCATAAACTAATGGCCGCCTCCGGGGCAGCCATTAAGCGTCAAAGCCGAAGCTTAAACTTCCATGATCTCCTTTTCCTTCTGGGCGATGGCATCGTCGATGGCCTTCTCAGCCTTCTCAACGGCTTTCTGGACCTTCTCCAGAGCGTCCTTCAGATCGTCCTCTGTGATCTCGTGATCCTTCTCCATCTTCTTGAGTTTTTCGTTGGAGTCACGTCTCACGTTCCTCACGGCCACCTTGGCCTCCTCCCCCATCTTCCTGACGGTCTTGGTGAGCTCCTTACGTCTCTCCTCAGTGACCTGGGGGATGACCAGACGGATCACCTTGCCGTCGTTGGAAGGATTGATGCCGATGTTGGCCATGTTGATGGCACGCTCGATCTCCGATACCGACTTGGGATCGAAGGGGCTGATCATCAGGGTCCTGGGGTCGGGTACCGAGATGTTTGCGATGTTCTTAAGGGGAGTTGGCATTCCGTAGTAGTTGACGGATACCTTGTCCAGGAGAGCTGGATTAGCCCTGCCCGCTCTGACGGTGTTCAGGTCCTCCTTGAGGACTGAGAGAGTTTTTTCGCCTTTTTCTTCAAGATTCTTAAGTATAGTTTCCATGGCAGCCTCCTTATTCAATGATCGTTCCGATCTTCTCCCCAAGAACGGCGCGTCTGATGTTGCCGCCTTCGGCGAGAGCAAAAACGTGTATCTTTATGTGATTGTCGCTGCAAAGTGTGGCGGCGGTAAGGTCCATGACCTTAAGGTTCTTTTCCACCAGATCCATGTGCGACAGACGGTCGAACTTCTTTGCGTCAGGGTTCTCGTCGGGATCCGAATCGTAGACCGCATCCACATTTTTTGCGAGAAGGATCACGTCGGCTCCGATCTCGGAAGCCCTGAGGGCCGCCGCCGTGTCCGTGGTGAAGAAGGGAGAACCCGTTCCTCCTCCGAATACCACTATGTCACCGTTCTCCAGGTGAGACAAAGCTCTCAGCCTGGCGTATGGCTCGGCCACCTCCCTGATCTCCAGAGCCGTCATGGCCCTGCAGGGGGCACCTATGGACCTCATGGTATCCTGAAGAGCCATGGTATTCATGACTGTGGCCAGCATTCCCATGTAGTCCGCCGTCGCCCTGTCCATGTCTCCGGAGGACCTTCCTCTCCAGAAATTGCCTCCGCCGACCACGACTGCCACCTGGACTCCCATGTCGTGAACTTCCTTGATCTGTTCACAGACGTTCCTGGTCACGTCCGGGTCGATCCCGAATCCCTTCTCTCCCGCGAGGACCTCCCCGCTGATCTTGAGAAGGACCCTTTTATATTTAGGTACCATATGCTGTCTCCTTCCCGTATGTTTCAGAGCTCTGAGCCCGTCACACTTTCCGTTTGATTTTACCACAACGACAGGCTGATTTCAACAATAACGAGTGCCGAGGTGCAAAACCTTTAACCCCGCAAAAGAACCGCTCACCATTGGCCATGATTCAGGGCCGGCTTTATCCGAAAACAGGCTGCTGATGGCATTTTTTGTCGCTGGCGTTTGTCGATTACTGTAGGATCTGCATTTTTTGCGATCGTACAGTAATATATGGATCGGGTTTACTGTACCAATTCATTTTTTTGATAACGCCCATATAATGGTGTAAATTTGAAAATCAAATAGATAGAGCCAAATGCTTATCCTTTAGGTATAATTGAATCACCACAAACAAAAA
>CAJOKT010000054.1 GCA_905235115.1 uncultured Peptostreptococcaceae bacterium | reverse complement strand
TACACAGAACGAGCAAAGATTGTCCGAACTGAAACAGTCATCTGTGGATCTTCGGATGCTGCTGAAAACGCTTCGCGAATGCACAGAGATCACGGAACTCAACCGTGATCTGGTCAACCGGCTGATACAGCGCATTGAGGTCCACAGCAACGATAAATATGACGGTCACTGCCACGTGAAGGTCGATATTTACTTCACCGGTGTAGGGATAATAGATATCCCTACGGAAGAGGAAATGCTTAGCCTGATGGAAGAAATGCGGCAAACGAAAAGCACTGATATTAAAGCTTAAATACGAGAAAGGTGCAGCCTTTCTCAAAGCTGCACCAAACTCAACTAAAAAACTTCCTTATGTGGCTATCCCCTCAGGCTCACTTCTTTTGTCCGACAACTCAAAAAGGAGCATGGAATGCTCTCCATACTCCTCCTCTGTATCATTCAAAGAACCAAGCAATGCGGATATTTCAGGAGTGAATTCGACTTCATCCTCATGACCGGTGAGTTCAGTCGCCAGCTGCTCATTCTGCACGGGCTCTTCTTTCTGTGCGGAGGAATCCAGTGCCATTACGTCGTAAGGCGCCAGAAACTGCAGCATAAGGATGGATAGCAAAAGTGCGATCCTGCTCATGTATCTATTCATGGTTCTCCCTCCTGAAATATTATACGTTCAATGATAGTTGTGAAACAGAACATATAGTCTTTGCTATCTTACGTACCCTCTCTCCACGTAGGGTGATGTGGCGGTGTGAAGGGCCGCGCCGTACTCCAGTTTGAAGGAGACCACGTCGCCCACCTTGTATTCCTTGTCAGACTTGGTCACGTCCAGGATCATGTGATCGGAGGATGCGCCGAGGACGTCGACCTTGGGATCCAGGGGGATCATGCCGCCGATATCCGTGTCCTGCTTGCCGATTCCCACGATGGCTCTCTTGATGACGCCGCGATCTTCGTATTCAGGCACCTCGCCGAAAGCGTCCACGCCCACCTCGCCGATGGGGATGGAGGGCTTTTCCTTGAGCTCCACGATCTGAGCCTCCAGGATCAGCGCGTCGTCTGTGGTGCCGGGAAGTTTTGTGAGGTAAGCAGTGTCATTTCCCATGAGGAAGGACTCTCCCAGCCTAAGATTGTTCACGCCTTCAGGAAGCCTGTAGGTATCCATGGTCTCTCCGGGAAGCAGTCCGCCCTGGCGGATGATCATCTCGGACTCAGGAAGTTCCTTATTGAGAGCAAGGTATATGGATGAGGAGTTGCCGCCGGAGATGGTCTCCAGCTTGATGCCGAAGCGGTCCTCGATCTTGCGGGCGATATTGACCAGCCCGCCCAGGTTGTTGGCCTTAGGAATGATCGCTCCGTAGCAGGTCAGGTTCACGCCCAGACCGCAGAGCTTGATGTTCGGCATCTGAAGGATCTCCTCCACAGCCTCGAATATTTTGTCCTCGTACTGGAAGAACATGCCCTCCCTCAGGTCGCCCATGTCGATCATGAGCAGGATGCCGTGGACCTTGCCCTGGCGACCGGCCTCTTCATTGAGGAGCCTGATGGTGGACAGCTCCGAGTTCTGGCTCAGATCCACGTACTTCACCACTTCCTCGATCTCGCAGTGCATCGGGATCCTGAGGAGCATAGTCCTCTTGCCGTTCTCGTGAGCGATATCCG
Organism: uncultured Peptostreptococcaceae bacterium; assembly: GCA_905235115.1. Taxonomy (GTDB): domain Bacteria; phylum Bacillota; class Clostridia; order Peptostreptococcales; family Anaerovoracaceae; genus RUG754. The sequence continues at coordinate 13,198 of CAJOKT010000054.1, read as the reverse complement.
CAAAAGATTTAATGTTCTTCACCCTGGAATCTGCGATCAGATCCACCTGCGGATCAGCCGCAATGACCTTCACCATTTCCGGGTCTGCACAAAGACATTTAGTAACGATGGCCAGAGAGCAGCCAACCCTCTTGGTGATACCGGCCACAGCCTTAAGATTCTGATCCAACTTTTTAAGATCTATAACAAGCCTTGGATACATGATAAGTCCCTCCTATATATCTAATTGCGATATCTGATTATTAAATGTCGTACGTGCAGTGTTTACGAAGGCGTCTTCCGCAGTGCCGGTGCTTAGCGAATGCAAGCAACGGCGCAGCATGAGCTTAGCACCGTTGCACGAGGACAAAGCGCAAGCGGGCGCCTTCGTAAACGTACTGTGCGTATGTCAGTTAATAATCCGTATTTCTCCACTTACAGTGCTTCCTGAAACATGTTTTGCACTGCCTGTTGCAGTCCGGGCGAGCCTCGTCACAGGGATCATCCGGTCCGCTTGACTCGATGGCCTCGGAATAAGCCTCGCTGACAGCGTTTACTGCCATATTGGCAACCTCGCTTGCCGAATTGGCAGCTTCCGTCCCTGCATCGTTCGCTACATAGTCATGGGCTCTCACCATGGAGCGGTCGTTCAGAAGGGCCTCCTTCTTGGCCGCCTCATACTCCTCCCTGGATGCGCCGCCAATCTTTTCCTTAAGAGAAGCACGGTACTCCGTCATGTCGTAGCCCATGGCCTCCATCTCGTCGATGTGATGCATGAGCTCCTCCTGCTTGGCGTCCGAAGCCTTGGCCATGGCCTGAAGCTCCTTGATCAGGGAATCCTTTCTGGTCTTGTCCACTCTCTCATGGAGCTCCATCCCAAGGGACTGGCCCAGAAGCTTGATTGCTCCCTCTCTGTGTGTCTTGGAGAGTACTCCCAGAGACGCCATGATGTAGTCGTTGTCCTGCAGGATCTTCACCGCGTCGGACGGATAGAGCTTCATTCCCGTCTCGTTGTCGCCGGGGATCAGCGCCATGATGTCCTTGCCGTGAGGAAGCCTGGTAAGCGCCCCGCCGGTGCCCACGATGTACTTGATCTGAGTCAGGTCTTTACCTTCGGCCACCGTGGATCTGCCCGAGGGGCCGTAGACGTAGCGGATGGATCCCGCGTGTCTCTCCACGGCGCGGAGGGTGGCCTCCTTGCAGAGCCTCTCCACCAGCTTGAACTCGTCCTCGTTCTTGGGGATGGCCACGTAGGTCTCGAGAGTCTTGTCCAGGTCGATCATCAACTTCTCTTCGCACTCTTTCCTGAGCTTTTCCTCACCTATGGACTCGATGACCTTGTATCGGTTCACGTAAAGTCCCAGGTCGCCTTCCACGGTCCTCTTGGCCATGGGCTCCGGGGCCACCAGCACCCTGGCCACGGCGTCGGAGTCCTCGGATACCGAGTGAACGTCGGTGGTGGCTCCGCCTACGTCGATGGTCATGACCTCGCCCAGGCAGTCGTACAAAAGTTTCGTGCACTCCATGACCGCTCCCGGCGTGGGGATGATGGGTCCGTTGACCATGTCTCTCACGTGCTCCATGCCGGGGGCCTTGGTGATGTTGTCCTCAAAAGCCGCCTGTATGACCTTACGGCAGGGCTCCACGTTGAGCTGGTCGATCTTGGGGTATACGTTGTCCACCAGGTAGAGTTCCTGGCCGCTCTCCTCGTCGAAGATCAGTCTCATCTCCTCCTGGTTCTCTATGTTTCCGGCGTATACGACGGGGATGTGCAGGCCCATGGATCTGATCATCTCTGCGTTGTATATGGCCGTGTCTCTCTCTCCGTAATCCACGCCTCCCGCGATCAGGATCAGATTCGGTTTGATCTCCTTGATCTTCTGGAGGTCCGTGCGTCTCAGTCTCCCGACGGTGATATCGTGGATGATGCCGCCTGCGCCCAGAGCCGCCTCACGGGCCGCCTTGGCCGTCATATCGTACACCAGTCCGTGCACGGTCATCTTCAGTCCGCCGGCAGCGGATGAAGTGGCCAGCATCTCATCATATTCCAGGGTGTCTATGCCCATCTTTTGCTTCAGGTCGTCAACAGCTCCCTGAAGGCCCACTCTGACATCCCCCTGGAGGACGGACGTGGGCGCCTGACCCTGAGCCCAAAACACGGGGTTCTCAGTGTCAAGTCCGATGAACGCGTTTACTACTGTTGTGGTCGAGCCGATCTCGGCTACGAGTACATCTACTTTCATATCGTTTATCCTTTAAAAGATCGATCTGAAATAAGTAAAAAGTAAGGGAACGATCTGTATCTCTATGGCACTTTGGGATACCGGTCCTTAGGACAGCCAAGGGCATCACCCTTGGCTGAGCTTAGGACCGCTGTTGGGCTCCCAAGTAGCGGGAGCGTCCTTAGAGATACGTCGTTCCCTTGGTATTTAGTCTTCTTTCAGATCTTCCGGTCTGAATCCGTGAGGAACTTCTCCTCTTCTTCTCTGTCTCTCCTGAGCCAGGAAGGTTGCTACGTCGATTCCGTGTGAGTTACGTCCGAATCCCATGTCGATACCTGTCTTCAGAGCTTCCTCGGGGATTACCTGAGTTCCGCCTGCGCAGATGATGATCTTGTCTCTGATACCCTTTTCGATGGCCAGGTCGTTGATCCTTTTCATGTTCTTGTAGTGGACGTTGTCGTGGGAAATGATGGTGGAAGCCAGGATGGCCTGAGCGTTCTCCTCGATGCATGCGTCTACGATCTTTTCCACCGGGACGGATGTTCCGAGGTATACGCATTCAATGCCCCACTTCTCGATGCCGCCGTGCTTGATGTTGATGATCTCACGCATTCCTACGGAGTGCTCGTCGTCACCTACTGTGCCGCAGACGACCTTCATGTGGTCATGTCCCTCGAACTCTTCATAGAGTTCAGCGTCGCTCATTACGTAGGGCTCAGGCGGGATCTCCAGGGTCGTAAGGTCGATGTCGAAGTCTACCTTGCCCTTGATCTCGATCCTGGTGCCCTCTGCCGGCTGGAGAACTTCCGCGGAAATAACTTCCGGGTTCACCAGGCCAAGTTTCTTGGCCAGCTCCGTACCTGCTGCTTCAGCGACACGCTTCTCACAGGGCAGGCAGAATACCAGCATGATCGTGCGGTCTCCGCACCACTCAACTTCGGGGGTGATGCAATCGCCGGTCCTGTATTTTGCGACAGCTTCAAGTCTTCTGTCAACGCAGTCCTCGGGGTCAAGCTCGTCGATGTACACGATCTTGGAGTGATCCTCGAAGGTGCAGCCGCCGATGAGGGCTGACGGGTTCTCGGGATCTCCGCCGTACTGCTCAACGTTGTTGTATCCGTAGTGAGCGGTGACGGGAGCCATGTAGTCTTCGTCTCTCTTGAAGATGAAGCCTGCGCCGAATCCTCCGTCGATCTTACGGGCGATACCGTCGCCGTTTCTCTCGGGATATTCACCGGAGTCCACGAAGAAGCCATCCTGAACGGCGTTGAAGTATCCGCCGACCTCAAGGATCTCTTCGACGTAAAGGACTGCTCTTTCCTTGAGCTCTCTGGCCTTTTCTCTTAAGGGGCCGTCCTTCTTGAGTTCTACCATGTCCATGATGCCGTCCAGACCGATCAGTGTCTGCTTGGCTGTATCCGTGGCTTCGATGTTGAAGATGTGCCAGGGAACGTTACGTCCTTCGTCGGGAGTAATGGTGGACTGGATGTCTACGGAGGTCAGCTTGGAAATGAGTGAGTTACTGTAGCCTCTGTGGTCGAGCTCTGTACATACTTGGTGTTCTGCTGTGCTCTCATCTTGTATCTGCCGCAGAAGTCACGAAGGGCTACTGCATAGGGCAGGTCGAGATACATGCAGGGCGCCGGTGTTGCCGAAGGCGGTACCGTTGACAGCGAGATGAGATCGGGCGGAAGGCCGATCCTCTCGGAGAAGTATGAGTTGATGGCGTGCTGCACGATGAGCTCGGGCATTACCTTCCATGCGTCACGGGCTGTAGCGTTGGCGTTGTGAGCTCCGTCGATCTGGAGCATGTTGGCCCATGATCTTCTTGGATTCGCAGGCGTCTACGAAGGATCTTACCATGTTGACGTCTCTGTAAAGAACGTTGTACTGGGGATCCTGATGAGCGCCGTTGATTCCCTCTTCTGCGAACATGACGGCGATGTCAGGCCCTGCAACTCCGGAAATGTAGGAGTGATAGTTGATGGGACGGCCAACTTCGTCTTCGATCATGTCGATTGCTTTTCTCTGTGCCCTTACCTGCTTACGGGTAACGGGTACGCCGCCGATTCCCTGAGGAGTGCCTTCCATGAGGCCGTCGATGTGGGACTGCCCCATGTGTCTGATCACCATCAGGTGGTCTGCGCCATGCCATGCGGCCATTCTCATACGGCGAACGTCGTCCTCGAATCTGCCGGATGCGATCTCAGTGGTGATGACCGGCATCGGCTGCGGGTCGATGTTATCAAGGAACTTGGCCGGAGGAAGAGGAACGGAGTTCTTCAGGTCCTTGGAAAGTTCATGATAATCAAACTGATATCTGTGCTGGTTGGGGTCTTTTTCTCTCCATGTCCAGCCGCGGCGTCTCGGCTCATACTTGTCAAGGTCTTTGAGGAGTTCTACGACGTCAAGTTTTTCATTGGGTTTCAATTCTTGCATCTTACTTACCTCCCTTGAAAGCTGCCGCGACCTTGTCCCATCCCTCGCCCTCTGCGAGTTTGATGGAAGCATCGCGGATAGAGATATCCTCTAATTTCGATAACTTGTACACGCAGTGTCCTGCGCCCTTGCCCATGAGGCCGTGATCCATGCAGTGGTTCACGATCTTCTGAGTATCCAGTGAAGACACACCCATCCTCATGAGGACGGCACGCTCTACTGAAGGAGTGGTGTTCTCGTAGCCCAGCTTGAGCAGGGGCTCGTCCACCTGTCTAATCAGATCCCAGAATCTGTCGTAGAGTTCCTGGTCCGTAAGATCCTTCAGATGCTGGTGTCTTACTTCAAAATCGTCTTCTCTTTTCATCCTGATTTTCTCCTTACTGTGTGGTGAAAACTAATCTGGGTGGGGCAAGGGCGCAAAAGATCTTTTGCGCCGCCTGCCCTCTTTGTTTCATCATTTTAAAGTCCGAGAGTCTCCTTTACGAAGGCGATGTCGGTCTTTGTCTCGTCAGCCAGATACTGGAGGTCTTCCGGTGTAAGGTTCTCGAGAGCAACTCCCGCCTTCTGTACGGCCTTCTTGATCCTGGAACGTCTGAAGTGATCCAGGTCAGCCACTTTGTGCTTGATGTAGCTGGGGTCTTTCGGAAGTATGATGTTGACGCCCGGCTTATCTTCTTCCTGAGGAATACCGAAGCGGATGTCGATGCCGTTCTCTCTTGCGAAAGCAAGCTGCGGCTGGATGTGCTTGCCTGCTCCGGTGTACTCTGTCTCGGAAACTACGAGGATAGCGTCCTCGGGCATCTCCTGAGCCAGGGAGAAGGCTGCTGTAAGAGCTGTGTTGCCTGCAGGACCTCTCTCAAGTCCTTCCAGGTTGGCCAGCATCTCTGTCATGTACAGGAACTCGCCCTGAGTTACTGTGACGTACTTGTCCATATAGCGAAGAGGTCTCGCTGCGGAACGGGGAACGTCGGAGTGATCGGGGTCTGTAGCATAGGGAACGCCGAATCCGGTGTGCCCTGTGGTGCAGGACTTGCGGTTGAAGTCGACGTCGGATGCCATTGAAAGACCGGAAAGGTCGATGGATGCTGCATATACCTTGGTATCCTTGCAGCCTGCCTTAAGCAGTCCTCTTGCGGTACCTGTGATCATTCCGCCGCCTGCGTTGGTGCAGACTACCAGATCCGGATCTCTTCCGAGCTTCTCTCTGCACTGCATCGCGATCTCATAGCCGAGAGTCTCGATGCCGGAGATACCGAAGGGTGAGTAGAGGGAAGCATTGAAGAATCCTGTGTCCTCAAGTACGGAAAGCGTGGTGTAGAAAAGCTCGGGTCCTACTGTGAGCTGGATGACTTCAGCTCCGAGAGCCTCGCACTTTCTGGCCTTCTCAACGATCTCGGGCTGGCCGATCCCCTTGGAATCGTAGCACTCCTGAACGATGATGCACTCAAGTCCCTGCATTGCGGCCTGGGAAGCAACGGCTGCGCCGTAGTTTCCGGATGTGGCTGCTACAACACCCTTGTAGCCAAGCTTCTTGGCGTGAGCGCATGCGCAGGCAGCACGTCTGTCCTTGAAGGAACCGGAAGCGTTGGCAGCTTCGTCCTTGACGAAGATCCTGGCGCCGTAACCCGGCTTAGCGTATTTTCTTGCAAGAGCTGTGATGTTTCTCAGCTCGAGAAGCGGTGTGTTTCCTACGCCTGTTCTGGACTGGATCCTGTTGATCTCATCCAGGGTGTAGTTTGTGGATTTCATAAGAGCTTCATAATCGAAGGCAACTGAGCCGGACTCGAAGGGTGTGTAGTCAAGTCCAAGGGCTTCCTTCATGATGTCGTTGCCTCTTGCCATCACGGAATCATAATCTTTTGGTAAATTCACTGCCATTATTTCTCACCTCCGTGAAGGATCTCTCTCAGCTGACGGTCGATCTCGATGATCTCGGGAACGAAGTCGCCATAGCTGTGAGTGTAATGAGGTCTCTCTTCGAAAAGAGTTCCCTTTTCAAGACGTCCAGCTGCTGTAAGAACTGTTACTTCGTCTCCGATCTCAGCGGACTCGTCCTGTAAAAAACCTTTAGTCCACATCTGAAGGTCAGATGCCCTTGTATCGTCAGGAAGCTTTCCTGTACGCTGCTCGGATCTGAGTACGATGTTATGGATGCGGACCCAATCTCCTTTTTTTGCCATTTCTCTCTCCTTATTTGGTGACATGAGGCACACCGATGATACCCTCGGTGTGCCCCAAGTAATAAATCAAATTAAGATGTTTTGATTATTTTACGATCTTCTTGTCTTCTGCGATGAAGTCTCTGAAGTCGCCCATGATAGCTCTGGGAATGGGAAGGTCGATCATTGTCTTGAGACCGGGGTCTGCGTTGATCACGAACGGGATCATGTTCACGCACATAGCGATGGTTCCAAGTCCTCCTTCGATCTCGGGAGAGTTCTTCATGTTTACGTTGGGAGTTCCCTTGATGATAACATAGTCACCTGTCTGGATGCCGACCTGCTCGGGCTCGATCTGCTGCGGGTGATCCATGTGTACGGGGATGCCGCCGCTGAGCTTAGCTTCTGCTGTCATGGCAACGCCTGCGCAGGAACCTGCTGCTGCGAATCCGTAGGGGGACTTTCTGTCAACGTCAGTTGTGATGGGGTTCATGTCCTGAGCGAACTCTTCGACCTTGAGGCCCATACCAGCTGCCATCATGCCGACGGACTCTGCGAATCCAACGTGGCCGGACATTGTGTGGTTAGCTTTCCTCTCAAGGAATTCCTCTACGGAGATGCCGATGCCCTGCTCATGCATTACGAGCGGTCCGAAGGGTGAAAGTGAGTTGACTCTTCTTGATGTGATCTCTTCAACGTCTGTAAGTACGCCTGTCCAAACGAGAACCAGAAGGTCCATGATGTGGCCGGGGTTAACGCCTGTTCCAAGGATGGAAACGCCGTTTTCCTTAGCGATCTTGTCAAGTTCAGCTGCAAGGTCAGGATTCTGAGCTGCAGGGAATGCCATCTCTTCTGCGGAAGTGATGCAGTTGATCTTCTGCTCAAGGATAAACTTCATCTTGGGGAAAGCTTCCTTTGTGAAGGAGTCGGTGCAGAGAAGAACGATGTCAGCTGCGCCCGGTTTGATGATGGACTCGTCCTGGATGATGACGTCCGGTCTGTCACCTCTCTCGGTCTTGATGTAGTCATACATGGAAGTTCCGATCTTCTTGTTTCTTCCGACGACGCCTACGATCTCAACGCCCTTCTTCTTGAGAAGCATGTCAGCCATTCCGCCGCCCATGGAGCCTAATCCCCAAATGATTACTTTTACATTTTCCATTACTTATTCCTCCTCATTTAAAATGAAAACGATATACTAAACACCTCGGAAGGTGTCCGTTTTAACTGTACCTATATTATACGCAAGTTTTATGCCATGAGGCGATAAAAATAATGTATACACAAATAGGCGCTTTTTTGGTATTTTCCTACAAAAAATCCCCGTTATTCTCCCTTTCTTTGAGGAAAACCACGAATCAGCCCCCGGCGCAGGGTGCTGCCGCAGGTCCGGCACCGAAACTCATGCAAAATATTTTGCGAATCTAATGCAAAATATTTTGCACGCAGACCCCGGAAACACGCACCACCTATCGGATATCGTATTTTTTGAGCTTGTGCTGCAGGGTCTGCCGCTTGATGGACAGGGCCTCCGCTGCCTTTGAGATGTTGCCCTTGGCCCGGACCATCTCGTCGGCTATGATCTGCTTTTCAAGGGAACTCAGATACCTGTCCAAAGACATGGTCCTGTCGTATTGCTGCCGGGGCTCCTGGGCGTGACCGCCGGTCTCCGGCAGAGACAGAAGCTTCTCTGTCAGCACGTGCTCGCTGTCCGCCATGGACACCGCCTGCTCTATGATATTCTCAAGTTCCCTGACGTTTCCCGGGAAGTCGTAGGCTCTGAGCTTCCGCGCCGCGCCGTCCGAGATCATCCACACCTGCTTGCCGTAGCGGCGGTTATACTTGTCAAGAAACATCTCCGAAAGGAGCACGATGTCGTCCGGGCGCTCCCGAAGAGGCGGGATAGACAGATTGATGACGTTCAGCCTGTAGTAAAGGTCCTTCCTGAGAAGTCCCCTGGAGATCAGCTCCTCAGGTGTCTCGTTCACAGTCGCTATGATCCTCACGTCTATGGGAATGTCCCTGGATCCGCCGACCCGCCTGATGTAGGACTCCTGAAGGACCCGGAGCAGCTTGGACTGCAGATCGTAGGGCATGGCGGATATCTCGTCCAGAAGGATGGTGCCGCCGTTGGCCTGCTCGAAAAGCCCTGCCCGGTCCACCGCCCCGGTGAATGCGCCTTTTACGGTGCCGAAGAGGATGCCCTCCAAAAGGCTCTCAGGGATGGCCGCGCAGTTCTGGGCCAGGAAGGGCTTCCCCGCCCTGGACCCGTTGTTGTGGATGCTTTGAGCGATGAGCTCCTTACCGGTTCCGGTCTCTCCGTAGACGAACACCGAAGCGTCGTTTATTGCCGCCTTCCTTGCCCGCCTCAGCACCTCCTGGAACTTCTCATTTTCTCCGTAAATGTCGTCAAAGGTATATTTCATGATGTCGCGTCCCCTGATGGGGACCCGCTGCATCTTGCTCTCCTCTATTTCAAGCAGGGAGTCCGATACCAGCCTGAGATCCGTGATGTCCTTGGACACCTCGATGGCTGCCACGGTCTTGCCGTCCACCACCACCGGAATGGTGGTGTTCTGCGTGGTGATCTCCTTGCCGTAAAAATTCTTGTACGTCTGCTGAGCATTCTTCGTGGCCTGTTTCCTGCTGAGCGCCCTGTAGATGGTGCTCTCCCCCAGCTCAAAATCCGGGAATGCCTCGTGGAACTTCTTCCCAAGAACGTCCCCCACGTGGACCTTTTCCGTGCCGGCCATGGCCTTGTTGTAGTGGATGCCCACGCCGTCCCGGTCCACTATGTAGACTCCCTCGTCCAGAAGCTCGATGAGCTCGTCCACCAATGTTTTGTATTCTTCAACGTTCATGATCTGTACACTCCTTTACATGATGATTATATCATAGTGCAAAATATTTTGCACCTGGTTTTATCGACGCTGCGCACCTTATTTACCCCGGTCCCATGGATTGTTTCTGTTTGAGATACGATTTATCCGCCATTACAGTTTTTTGCACCCTGGTGCGAATGATTCCCTCGCAAAAAACACAAATAGTGTAATCTTCGTTAAAACATCACATAACTCGCATCCAAACCATACATTTTTTGTCCTTCCACTCTGTTAATTCCCCCTCCGCTATGGTAAAATATGCCAGTACGGGCAGAAGCAGGCCCCGCTGGCCGGCGGGCCCGTAAGAAGGGACAGTTTATGAGAATCAGAAGAAATAAAGACGAATTTGAAGAAGACGAGATCGTACTCATCGCGGACGTGTCCGACTCGCTGGCACATCCCCTTCGGGTGAAGATGCTCAAATATATAATGAAAGCCAACATGGATCTCCGCGGTGTCTGCACCAAAGACCTGGTGGAGGAGTTCGGCTACGCTCAGGCCACCGTGTCCCAGCACATGAAAAAGCTGATCCAGTCCGGTCTGGTGGAAGTCCGGCACGAACATAAATTCAACTACTACTACGTGAACTTCGGGCTCTTCGTGCGCTACGCCGACCTGGCCAAAAGATTCACCATGGAATGAGGAGTGCGGACCTGAACCGTATGAGCGACGTTCGCAAAGGTTACATCTGCACATTAAGCTACGGGGCGCTCCTCGGGCTCATAGGTTTTTTTACCACCACCCTTGGGAACATGGGGCTCACCTCTTTCGAGATCAATTTCCAGCGGTTCCTGGTGACGGTGATCTCCATAGGGCTCTTCCTTATGGTCACCCGGGGAAAAGATGGGTTCAGGATAGACCTTAAGGGCTTCGCCCTCTGCGCTTTCCTGGGGATCCTGGGGGACGTGATCATGGCCTACTGCTACGTGGAAGCCATCGCCAGCATCGGCATGGGTCTGGCTGCGGTCATACTGTACACCGCCCCTGTTTTCAGCACCATACTGGCCCGGGTCTTCCTCAAGACCCCCTTCAACCGCTGTAAAGGCATCGCCCTGGTGCTGAACCTACTGGGCTGCTTCCTGGCTGTGACCGGCGGCAAGGCGTCATTAGGCGGCCTCCCCGCGTCCGGCGTGATCATCGCATTTCTCTGCAGCATATTTTTCGCGGTGAACATACTGGTGACTCAGTTCGCCACCGACGGCAGGGACCCTGTAACCGTATGCTTCTACACCTTCCTGGTGGGAGTGATCTGCCTGTTCTTCATCGTGAGACCCTGGAACACAGGCCTCGAGATCTGGGCCCCCTCCGTCCTCATGGTCAGCATCCCCTACGGCCTCATCGAAGGCGCGCTGGGATACGTGCTGTACTACACAGGCATCAAACTGGTGCAGGACCCCGCCAAGGTCAACGTGCTGAGTTCCATCGAAGTGGCCGTCGCTGCCGTCTTCGGCATAATCGTATATAACGAACCCCACAGCCTGTTGAGGTTCGTGGGAATGGCCCTTATCCTGGTCTCCATGTGGTTCGTGGGACGGACCCCGGGAGAGCCAAGGCTGGAGGCCGGTAGTCATTGCTCAGATTAAGCACTTAACGCAGATTGGAGCAAAAAATGGACGAAAACAACACAACCAAGCTTCTCCCCGACGCTCAGCCCAGTGGAGACAACGGCAGGCGGGCGATAGTCATCGTTCTGATCATCATCCTCATCGCCTCCGTGCTCTTCGGAGTGCTGGCGGCCTCAAAGACGGACATGTACGCGGGCACCATCGAAAGGCTGGACGAAAGCAGGAACACGGTGACCCAGCTGATGGCTTCCGCCACCGCGGCATCCGCCCTGCTCACCCTTATCCCCGGCGACGTGGCCACCCCCATCGCTGAGAAACTGGCAGATGTAGCGGGAGATTTCGTGATAGTGCTCTGCGCCATCTACGCAGAGAAATTCATGCTCACCGTCCTTGGAGCCCTTGCCTTCGTGGTGCTGATCCCCGCGGGCTGCATCTCCAAGCTCCTTGCCATGATCAGGAACAGCGGCAACTGGGACCGCATGGGCACCAAGCTCATCGCCACCGGCATCGCCGTAGCCCTTCTGGTCCCCGTCAGCGCCTGGGTCTCCGGCACCATCCGGGACAACTACGGTCAGACCATCGATCAGACCATCCAGGCTGCCCAGGATGCCACTGAAGAGGTGCAGGAGGAGGCTGACGCCTACGAGGGAGACTCCGCTCAGGAGAAGAGCACCAACTGGTTCGAGAGCCTCTTTAATTCCGCCGAGGAAAAGCTAAACGACATCACCCGTAAATTCCAGACCGTCCTGAACAACATGATGGAGGCATTCGCGGTGCTCATCGTCACCACCTGCATAATTCCCATAGTCGTGCTGGTGGTCTTCCTGTGGCTGGTGAAGACCGCCCTCAACGCGGATATGAACCTGCGACTTCCAATGCCCAGGAAGAGGCTTTAGACCGCAAAACACCTAAAGCCACATGACAGATCATCCGGGGAGGACCACACCTCATGAAATACGAAGACATCATCAAAAACAAGGAAGTGCTTGAATACTATAACCGGGGCTGCACCATTCTGGACGCCCTGGGATATACCGACCACTCCACCGCCCACACCACTCTGGTGGCAGAGAGAGCCGCGGACATCCTGGAGGCTTTCGGATACGGTCCGAAGGAGATCGAACTGGTTAAGATCGCCGGCTTCATGCACGACATAGGAAACGCCGTAAACAGGCACCACCACGCGGAATACGGCGCCATCCTGGCCAACGAGATCCTCAAGGAAACAGACCTTTCCATCGAGGACCGTGTACGCATCGTCTCCGCCATTGCCAACCACGACGAATCCGACGGCGTAGCGGCTGACCCCGTCTCCGCGGCCCTGATCATCGCAGACAAGACCGACGTGAGAAGGACCCGCGTCCGTCAGAAGGACCCCATTCTCTACGACATCCACGACCGGGTGAACCACGCCGTGACCTCCACCAGACTCAGGTGCGGCAAGGAGGAGAAACGCATAACCCTGTACCTCACTGTGGATGAGAGCATCTGCACCATGTACGAATACTTCGACATATTCCTGGAGCGCATGACCATGTGCTCCCACGCGGCCCGTGTCCTTGACTCGACCTTCTCCCTCAAGGTGAATGGGCAGAGAGTGCTGTAAGATAATATTGTTATGCAAAAAACCGGCGCTGGGATGCGCCGGATTTTTTACTGCTGTCCTTGTGAAGGTTTTTATACGAAAAAACGGCGCGGATGTCATTTTTTATCCGCACCGCTCAGGCTTTACTGTATAATCTTGATTTTTTGAAATAGTACAGTAAATAATCTTCATTTTCATTGGCAAATCCCTGTTTTCAACCCATTTTCCCTCATATCTCTCAAGATTATTACTGTACAAATCAAAAAAATCAGTCAAGTCCAAATTTGTGTGTAAATTCCTTTAGGCATAATCTTTGATCATGCTGCCATTGCCAGGTTGTTGTGCTGGATCTCTGCGATCTGGTGGA
>CAJOKT010000053.1 GCA_905235115.1 uncultured Peptostreptococcaceae bacterium | reverse complement strand
CGATTTGAACCTTGGGAGTCGCTATGGGGGTTCGTTGTTGGCTACGCCCCTTGTGGACTTTCACCACAGATTGGCGGCATGCCCGTCATACAGCAAAAAGCCTTAACAACAAGCTGCTGTTAAGGCTTTTTGCCGATTTATCAGTTAATTAGGAAGATTCATTCCGAATCTGATCAAAGTTTTTCGAATATTGCCGCAGCGCCCATGCCTCCTCCGATACACATAGTAACGAGTGCATATTTTCCTCCTGTTTCAGCAAGGTAATCCAGCGCTTTTCCTACCAGAACCACTCCTGTTGCGCCCATAGGATGTCCGAGAGCAATGGCTCCTCCATAAGGATTGACTATGTCTTTTCTGAATCCCAGTGTCTCGATGCAAACCAGTGCCTGAGACGCAAACGCCTCATTCAGTTCGATAACATCCATGTCCGCGATCGTAAGCCCTGTCCTCTCCATCACCTTCGGCACAGCGTAGATCGGTCCTAAGCCCATGAGCGTCGGATCACATCCTGCAACTGCAAACCCGTGAATTTTCGCCACAGGCTTTATGCCCAGTTCTTCAGCTGTTTCGAGGGACATAACGACTGCAAAGGCCGCTCCGTCAGTTGTTTGAGAAGAAGTGGCAGCCGTAACAGAACCGTTATCACGGAAGCATGGCTTCAGATTGGACAAAGACTCCACCGTTACGTTTGCTCTGATCCCTTCATCCTCGGTAACGACTTTTACGGATCCCTCCTGATCCACGATCTCAACCGGAATGATGGAAGGCGCGAGTTTCCCGCTTTCTCTCGCAGCTAATGCTTTTGCATGAGATAATGCAGCGAATTCATCCATCATCTCTCTGGTTACACCATACTTATCAGCGACCCGCTCCGCGGTTTCGCCCATGGCCATATAGCCGCCGGGGTAATTATCGATGATCCACCGGTCCTGAAATTCCTCAGGATATGGAGTGAAACAGTGTGTCATATCCTCAACTCCGCCGGCGACTATGATCTTTTCCTGCCCTGCAGCTATTGCGTTTGCCGCCGTAGCGATCGCCTGCAGGCTGGATGAGCAGAATCTGTTGATGGTCTGAGCGGGGACCGACATCGGAAGACCGGCTCTGGCGGCGATCAGTCGGGCTGCATTCTTGCTCATCTGCCGTTCCGGTCTCGCACACCCCACGATCACGTCATCGATCATTTCAGGCTTGACCTGCGGCACTTTATTCAATACACCGTTCAGCGTCTGCGACGCATATTCCAGCGGGTGCGTTTCGGCAAACGATCCTTTTCTCGCCCTGCACAGCGGCGATCTCCCATAAGCAGCAATCACGACTTCTTTCGTATAACTCATATTTACCTCCCTTACGTCAATACTTATTTATACAATAAGTATAAGCAAGTACCATGCCATATAAAAAGCCGCCTCAACGGGCAGCTTTTGTACGGATGAAATGAGCTTTTTTATGTTCTCTCTAACGGTTCTTGAACTGTTTTATAAGATCGTCCGTATTAATGTTATACTTTTCGATTTTCCTATACAGGGAAGATACATAGATGCCCAGCTGCCTTGCAGTCTCACGGACACTTCCTGTGCGCAGGATCGTTTCGGATATCAGTCTCTTCTCGAAGGCGTCTCTTTGCTCAAAGAGCGTTCCCGTAGAAATCCCTATCCCTTCCATGACAGCATCGCTTTTGCCTTCAAACAGCAGGTTTCTGACATCCTGGGCCCTGATCGCAGTATCGCTGTCTGAACATATTACAAGGTATTCCAGAACGTTTTCCAGTTCTCTCACGTTGCCCGGCCAGGAATACTGCTGAAAAGCGCGCATGGCGGCAGAAGTCGCCACCACCATTTTCTTGTACTGTTTTGAATACTGGTCCAGGAAAAACTCTGCCAGCGCCGTTATATCTTCGGTGCGCTCCCGTAGCGGCGGCACTTTGATCGGAAATACCGCAAGTCTGTAATACAAATCGCTTCTGAATGAGCCATCTGCCACCTTTGCCCTGAGATCAGAGTTTGTGGCGGCAAGAAAACGAACGTCCAGCTGGATCGGCTGATTGCTTCCTATTCGATAGATGCTCCCCTGCTGCAATACTCTTAAGAGTTTTGGCTGAAGAGAAAGCGGAAAGTCGCCGATTTCATCCAGAAGCACGGTCCCGTGATTAGCCGCTTCCAGAAGCCCTATCTTTCCTGTGGATGTAGCGCCGGTAAAGGCTCCCTTCTCATATCCGAACAGCTCAGTTTCCAGAAGTTCCTTCGGTATCGCAGTACAGTTGATCTTAACGAACGGCTTGCCTTTGCGTTCGCTGTTGTTGTATATACAATCAGCCACTACTTCCTTGCCGCAGCCTGATTCTCCTGTGATCAGCACCAGGGCGTTCGTCTTGGCGACCTTGTCGATCTGGCGCTTGATGATCTTCATTTGCTCACCGTCGCCGATCAACGTCTCCGCGTTTAATTCAGACGAATTCCCTATGATCTGGACGTTGTCTTTGTCCTTATTCTTGAGCGCATGTTTGAATTCCTTAAACCCGCGGCGCAGATCGTATGAATCCAGGATGGTGGTCACCACAAATTTAACGTTATTCCGGTCGTCCATCACCGGAATGCTCCGAACCACTCCTGCTTTATGGTTCCCATGTGAATTGTACAGGGAAACACCGCTGACAGGCTTTTTTGATTCCAGGGCCTGCAGCGCATAGGATTCCTTAAACAGCACTCCCTCCTTCTCGATCTCACCGACTTCTCTGCCGATCACGTCCTCCGGAGAAATGCTTGTTGATGCAAAATATTCATCGTTTGCAAAACGAAACACTCCATTGTTGTCAGTTACGACTACCGCAACCGGGATACCATTCAGTATCTCCTTTAAAGGCTCCACACTGCCAAAAAAATCGTCAGCAACCGCTATATCAGTCTTATCCTTATTCATCAATCACCGCATATAAACTAAAATCAGCCGTAGATAAAACAGTACGGCTTGTCACATAATAAACGGGCTGTAATTAGTATAGTCCAAACGATAAAACCGTGCAAGCACATCTTATTTCCACTCAAAGGCCCTGTGCAAAGCGTTGTATCTTCCCGTCCCCATCTCAAAAGCCGCCGGCTTCCGTCGGCGGCTTTTGTCGAATCTTTATTTATTTTTCTTGTTGTTGTACTACACTCTCTTGCACACCTCCAGCATCAGCCTGAGGCGTTCCTCTGCGGTGGAGATGATCATTCTCTCCTTGTCGTTGTGGATGTCGATACCCACCGGGCCGCAGCAGTCGATGGCGGCGGTGCCTTCGCAGGACACCCGGCTGGCGTCTGAACCGCCGCCGGTACCTATGAACTTAACGTCCATGCCAAGCTTGGCGCCCTCCTCCTCCATCATGGCCATGACAGCCATACTGGCGTCATTCACGGTCATGGCAGGGGTGCTGCCGTCGGGCTTGAGTTCCACCCTGACTCTCGGGTCGAAGGGCTCTCCGGCCAGGCGATGGAATTCCTCCATCAGCTTATCCAGATCCTCCGCGTTATCGTATCTGATATCCACCTCGCATTCCGCCTCGGCTGGGATGGCGTTATACACCTCTCCGCCGCGGATCACATCGAAGTTGGGTCTTGCCCCGCCGTTTTCCTTCCAGTACCGGTCGAAGTGGCATATCCACCTGGCCAGTTCCAGAATGGCGCTGGCTCCTCCGTCGGGATTGGCCCCGGCGTGAGACGATACTCCCGTAGCCCTGACCAGCAGCTTCAGCACGCCTTTGCGGGCCTTCACGAAGCTGCCGTCGGGCCTGCCGGGCTCAAAGTCCAGGCAGTACCTGCTCTCTTTGGCCAGATTGCGGATCCAGGGATCACTGCTGACCGAGCCGATCTCTTCATCGCAGTTGTTGGCTATGCAGATCTTAAGATCCGGCCTTTCTCTCATAATGTTTTCGGCAAAAACCGCGGCCGCCAGGTCGCCGGCCTTCATGTCGGCCACCCCCGGCCCGTAGGCTATGCCGTTTTCCATGCGGAAGGGGCGTTGTGCGGCAGTCCCCGGAGGGAACACCGTATCCATGTGGCCGATGAGCAAAATATCTATGCCCTCTTCACCGGGATGGCTCCTGGCCTCCAGGCAGGGGCCGTAGCGCTCGTCGAACACATGTCTTTCTACCGTAAGCCCCATCGCCCGGTATTTTTCCTGAAGGAAGTCCGCCACCTTGGCCACCCCCTCCGGAGTCCCCGTACCGCTGTCGATGTTGACCAGGTATTCAAGATCCGCTAAAAACTTGTCTAGATCGAATTCAAGCATAGCTTCTTTTTTCCCCTTACTCTATAACTTTTGATCATGTCAAAGGCTGCAGCACACTTCCTTCAGAAGCTGAAGTCTGGGCTCCACGCTGCTGATCAGAATGTGTTCCTTGTCGCTGTGCGGATCGAAGGAAATGGGTCCGCAGGCATCGATGGTGCCTACGCCTCCGGCGGAGGCGATGCTGGCATCCGACGCGCCGCCGGACACGGTGAAGCTTACGTCTGTGCCCAGGCTCTGCCCTGCGGTCCGCATTATCTCCATCAGCTGTTCGCTGCTCTCGTTTTCCACCATGGGAAAAGACCTGGCCAGCCGTTCCGCGGTGATCTTGATCTCCGGATTATACGGATTCCTGCAAAGATCCCTTATCTCCTGCTCCAGGGTCTCCAGCTGTTCCTCCGTTTGGAACCTGATGTCAACACTTGCCTCGGCGTAATCCGGGATTATGTTGTAGGCGGTACCGCCCTTTACGGTTCCGAAGTTCAGGCTGGTCTCCGGAGGAAGCCGGTCGAAGTCCGCGAAGCGGCATATCCAGTTTCCCATTTCGATGACGGCGCTGGCACCTCCCTTGGGATTAATTCCCGCGTGGGCCGACTTGCCGTGCATCTTTATCTGATAGTGCACTGCACCTTTGCGTCTTTTTACGAAACTGCCGTCGGGACGTCCGCATTCGAATCCCAGACAGTACCTGCTGGTCCTGGAAAGATCCCAGAGCCACTCTCTTGAGCTGCCTGAACCTGCTTCGTTGTCGCAGTTCAAGGCAACGCATATCTTGAGATCAGGTCTTGATTCATGGAGCTCAGCGGTGAGTATGAGGGCCATCAGCATGCCCGACTTCATGTCGGCCACTCCGGGTCCGTATGCTCTGTCTCCGCTGATGTAAAATGGCCGGCTCACCGTGGTCCCTTCCGGAAAAACCGTGTCCATGTGGCACATCAGAAGCAGGTCTATGTTTTTTTGCTCCGGATGGCTGTTCACCTGGACACAGGGTCCGAAGGCCGGATCAAACACGTGCCGTTCCGCCCAAAGTCCCAGTTCGCTGTATCTTTCCAGGAAAAAATCCGCCACTTTGTCGATTCCATCCACGCAGCGGGTGCCGCTGTCTATGTTGACCAGATATCTCAGGTCTTTCAGATACTGTTTTTCATCAAAATACTTCATTTCGTCCCTCTTGGAGATCTCTTACTGAAGGTTGATGGCAACGCCGGTAGCAACGGCGATGCAGCCTATGACCGTCCATACCAGGAACAGGGGCCACATGAACTTGACCCACTTGTCAAAGGGTACCTTCGCAACACCCAGAGCAGCCATAAGTACTCCGGATGTGGGAATGATGGAGTTGGAGAATCCGTCGCCGTACTGGAATGCAAGTACTGCAACCTGACGGGAGATCCCCAGGATATCTGCCATCGGTACCATTATGGGCATTACGATAGCTGCCTGTCCGGAAGCGGACGATACGAAGAAGTTGAATACCAGGTTCACCAGGAACATGAATACCGCGGCCAAAGCCTTGGGCATTGCTGCCAGCGGGATCGTGATGGCGTGAATGATGGTGTGGATGATCTGTCCGTCTGTAAGGATGATGGAGATGCAGCTTGCAAGTCCGATAAGGAGCGCTGCGTAGACCATCTTCTTGGAGCCTTCTACGAAGGTCCTTGCCACCTGGCTGGGTCCCATGCCGCCTACGAATCCGGCTGCCACGCAGGCTACCAGCATGATGGCTGCCATGTAGTCATAACCCCACTTATAGCGGATGCATCCGTATACATAGAGAGCCAGTCCACCGAATACCAGGATCAGGATCACGATGTCCTTGCCGGTAAACTTGTCGTTTACTTCAGCTGACAGATCTTCATCGAATGGATACTCTTCCGTCGGCATGATCGAAAGCCGTGGATCCTTGGTGATCCTTAAGCAGTATCTCATTACATAGGCGATCGTAACTGCCACGATGATGCAGGTGACTACCACACGGAAGCCCATGCCTGAAAGCAGGGGCAGGTCAGCCATCTGCTGAGCGATCTGTACAGAACTGGCGGCCATGAAGGACGAGTTGAATCCTGCGTAGGTTCCCAGATACAGGAACGCCATGGCTGCGACTCTGTCCATGCCCATTATTTCGGCTACCGCCAATCCTAACGGTATGAAGGCCACCACCGCGTTGATAAGGACGCCTGTCGCTCCAAGGATAGCGAAGAATATCATAACTATGGGGATCATGATGAAGGCCTTGTCCTTCATCTTGGCGATCATGATTCTAAGACCTCTCTGAATGGAAGATGTGGCAAGAGCGATCTCCATATAGCCACCGATCAACATTACGAAGAAGATCATTGATGCGTTGTTCTTAAGCCCTGTATAGAAGGCGAACAACAGGCCCTTGATCGTTGTCGGGCTCTGGTCCACGCTGTGGAATGATTCCGGATCGATCAGCTTCTGGCCGGTTTCCGTTTCTATGGTGTCATATGTTCCTGCCGGGATTATGAAGGTCAGCACCGCGACGATCAGGAGCATGATGACCACGATTACGTAAGTATCAGGCATCTTAAAGCCCTTTTTCTTTTCCTTTTCCATAATAGCCTCCAAATGTGTTACTCTTGCCGGAAGATCAGACGGTCGTTATCCTCCTCCCTGAGTTCTTCCAGCCTCTGTCTGCAGGCGCGAATTCCTGAGTATACGGGTTTTCTGAGGGAGCTTTGGAAATTGCGGAGAAGCAGCTGCTCTATGCGAAGGATACCCTCTTCCGTGAGTATCTCTTCACCCACCAGGAGACTGCGGAGGTAGTTTATCTGCAGCGCCGTAAAATCTGCGGAGTCTATATCCAGCACTTCTCCGGTATCCCGGAGCACCTTCATGCTGATCTCCACCGCGCCGCCATACTTATGAAAAATTACGGATCTCTCCGGCAGCCTGGCAAATCCGCTGAGCAAAACTTCTCTGTTGTCCAGCTCTCTTCCTTCCATTTCCTGCGTCCTTTCCTGTATACCCTATCAGATGGTTGCGGCCTATCCGCCGCCTATGGTGATCATTGTCACCGCCTCCCTTCCAGGGTCCGCCGATGCGAGAAGCTAAATCAAAAACTCTTTTATCGCACTAAAACACCGACAGATCCTAAGTCATCCTACATCCGCGATGTATTTACGTTCGGATAAAAGAGCAATTCTACCCAATAAATAACAAGATGTATTTAATTCCTGTAGTGTAATAATTATACCGATATCTGCAAGTGATTGCAAGTGCTTTGTATTAAAAAAAATACATAACATCATATTTGTGTTATTTCATCAAAAAAAATACCTCTTTTCTTGCAGGCATATGTTATAATGTCGGCATATAGTGTACATTTCTATCATGCAGAGAAAGGATTTATTATGGTTAGATCATCTGAACAGAAAGCCTTAGGTGTTTTCAGCGTACTTTCACTTATCTTCGGTATTCTCGGCATCATATTCGGTATCCTTACCATCGCGTTAGGCGGATTTGCCATAGGCAATGCCGGCTCCATCATCTCCGAGGCAGATGTCACCTCTGAGCAAGTCGGCATGTTCTCAGGCCTTTTCATCGGTTTTGGTATCATCATGATCCTGTCAGGCGTATTCAACCTGGTCAACTGGCGCGCCCTCAAAAAAGTGTCCCACGATGCCACACAGTACAAGATGGCCTTTGTGGTCACCATCATTTCCCTGGTCCTTGCGGTCCTGTCCCTGGTATCTGCACTCTTCAGCGCCGACGGAGGCCAGAACATCGCAAGCGGCATCTTCTCGGTGGTATGGAACCTGATCATCCTCTTCCTTGTGAACAGGGTCAAGAATTCGGTGCACACTCTGTAAATACCGTCTTAAGGCACGAAAAAATCCCGGCCACGCGGTCCGGGATTTTTTGCTCGCCTTACTCGTCTGATTATCTCTTTGAGAACTGGGAAGCACGTCTCGCCTTCTTCAGGCCGTACTTCTTTCTTTCCTTCATTCTCGAGTCTCTTGTTAAGAATCCGGCTGCCTTCAGCGGTGCTCTGTAAGCTTCCTCGTCAGCTTCGCAAAGGGCTCTTGCGATACCGTGTCTGAGAGCTCCGGCCTGGCCTGTAAAGCCGCCGCCGGACACAGTTGCGATCACGTCGAACTTGCCTTCGGTCCCGGTCACTTCCAGAGGACGTCTGACCTCTCTCTTAACGATCTCCATTCCAAAATAATCTTCCAAGCTCTTCTTGTTGACAGTGATGTTGCCTGTTCCGGGGATCAGTCTAACTCTGGCAACTGAAGACTTGCGTCTGCCTGTACCTTGATACTGCATTTTAGCCATTGTCTTTTCCTCCCCTTAAATTTCCAGTGCCTCAGGCTTCTGCGCTGTGTGAGGATGCTCACTTCCGGCATAGACCTTTAATTTCTTGAACATCTGCCTGCCAAGCTTGCCATCAGGAAGCATGCCCTTTACAGCATGTCTGATGATCTCTTCGGGCTTCTTCTGCTGTAACTTGTCGAAGGTGATCTCTCTGAGGCCGCCGGGATATCCGGTGTGCTTCTTGTAGATCTTGTTGGTTCTCTTCTTGCCGGTTACAACAACTTTCTCTGCGTTGATGACGATGACGTAATCTCCGCAGTCAACGTGTGGTGTGTAGATGGGCTTGTTCTTTCCTCTGAGAACCATGGCCACCTCTGAAGCAAGCCTTCCGAGAGTCTTGCCCTCTGCATCGACGACGTACCACTTGCGTTCGATCTCTGCAGGTTTTGCGATGAATGAACTCATCTTGTCTGATCCTTTCTACCTACTGAGTTCCCGCTGCCTGCCGCCCGCCTCTGCGGGCCGGTGCGTGAACCTT
This sequence comes from uncultured Peptostreptococcaceae bacterium, assembly GCA_905235115.1. GTDB lineage: Bacteria > Bacillota > Clostridia > Peptostreptococcales > Anaerovoracaceae > RUG754. The sequence continues at coordinate 3,160 of CAJOKT010000053.1, read as the reverse complement.
TTCGGCTCTGCCTACTGGGTTCCGGGAAGTTTCTTCACGGCAGACGGCATACGTTTCTAAGCGCACGTCATCCGGGTCGGATCCTTCCTGAAACTTGATCGGCATCCTAAAAATAACTTTTAGCCCGGACGCTTACGGACGAGGCCTGGCGTCCCGGGAAGTCCGCGGCGCGTGCCGCGGCGCACAATCGTGCTTGTATATTATATTGCCTGACAATTTGAATTGCAAGGAGTTTTTTGGGGGATTTTAAAAAGCTGTTTCTATGTCTTTCACATGGAAACAGCTTCTGCTGCTTACCGGAGTGTCTTAAGCCACTCTTCTTTTTCCTTTTCCTTTTCGGCAGCGAGCTCTGCCTTTCTTTCCTCTATGCCTTCGAGGATCTTTCCTCTTCTTTCTTGCATCTCCTCTATGGGCATATCCAGTAAAGTTTTGTAGATATGTTCTATTTTATAATCTTCCCAGCCAGGAAAATCTTCAGGACCTATAACTTCGTTGGTCATATCGCACATAATATAACTGAAGCACCATCCGCATAGCCTCTTATCCGGGCTAAGTTCTATCCCCCACTGATTGAATTGCCTGGTTGGCGGCCCTGCCTCTGAACCTAAATATTGGATCCACTGTCTGGATCTTTCAATTTGATCGGGTGATATATCTAAGTCAATAGTTGCCCCGGTCTTGCCCCCACAGCATGCACAAACTATAGGCTTGGGCGGCACAGATTCTTTTTTCTTACTAAATAATCCCATGTGTTTACCTCCATAATGTGATTAATCTGAGTAAGGCAGTTCAGTGGGGATACTGCTGTGCACTCATGATCAAGCCACTTGTGCCATCACCTTCACATACCAAACGGCCATAAAAATCAAACGTTTTATTTCTGCTCTTATCGTAGTGTCCCAGCCTTCTCCCATAGAAATCTGTGGCCACTATTTGGCTTCCCTGATCATCAAGGAATCCTATCACTCTTCCATAAAAATCTTTAATTGGAGTCCTTGCCATAGTTCCTCTCCTTCCTGCTGATATGTCTTCTTTTGTATGTCCTGGGGGTTCCGTCAAGGAACTCCCAGGATGTGATATGCGTAGTATATCACGGCGTTTCGAATCGTCTGCCGTTGTTCAATTATAAAAGGCAGTTCTCCTCCCGAAGGATAAGAACTGCCTTTTGGTGCTTCTTCTCTTGCCTCAGATCTCCCTGATGGGGTCGTCAGCGATTCCCTGCTCCAGCTGCCACAGTCTGGCGCACTTCCAGGCGTGGAACAGGTCGCCCTTCATGCCGTAGTACACCCCGCCGTGGGTGAAGAACATCACGTCGGAGTAGATGATGGTCAGGCTGGGTATCTCTTTGAATCTGAAGACTCGGTCGCCCATGACCATGCGGTCGCGGTAGAGTTCCACATCGCATGTCTCAAGGTCCACGTCTTTGTAGTTGTCGTCCTTTTCGAACAGCGTGGCGGCCTTCTCGGTGAAAAGAAGGCTGTCGCCCTGCTCCTCCACGTAGCGGTCGAACTCTTTCTCCATCCAGCGGGTCCAGTCGTAGGTGTTGTCGAAGGGAAGAGGGGCGGTGTCTGGGGACGCGGGGGTGCCGGTTGCATCGGCTGAGCCGAGAGCCGCAGTCCCCGGGGCACAGTCGGATACTGGCGGGGTGGATACAGTCGCCGGGGTGCCGGTTCCGTCAGGGGTCACGGTCCCCTGGGCACAGTCGGATGCTGGCGTATCCGGATTTTTTGCTCCACAAGCGGTGCCTACCAGGAAGCCGTGTTCGTCGATCCGGCCCTCCATGCCGCAGACCGCGCAGCCGAACTCGTCGTCCTTGGCCCACATCCGGTCGAAGGCGCCGCAGACCGGGCACATAAAAAGATACTTCTCCATGCCCTCCGCCGGATCGCCGCCCCGATAGGTCCACATCAGCTTTCGCTGCTCCTCGTAGGCGTCGGCTTTGATGTCGCGGTTGACTATCTCCGTGATCTGGGTGGGGGTCATGGCCTTCAGCACATCGGAGGCGTAGACTCCCACCACGCGGCCCTTGACGGGGCCGCGGCGTTTTTTGCGCGACCATCTGGCCTGGATGAAAAACCCGCCGGTCAGCCTGTATGTCACCAGCGTGCAGCCCGCCTGCCTGATGAACTTGCCCAAAGCCTCCGGCTGCGGCAGCGTCCGCCCGTGGTAGGACCGCCTCCCCTCGGGGAAGATCATGACGCATCGGCCCGCCCGGACCCTCCTGATCATCTCCCTCACCGCGGAGAGCGACGACTTGCCTTTTTCCACGGGGATCGGGTCCGCCAGGAGCTTCAGCAGCTTGCCGTAAAGCCTGTTCCTGAGAAGGTGCTCGCCGCACACGAAATACACAGGCCTTGGACTTGCCAGAGCCACGAATATCTGGTCCGCCTCAGTCTGGTGATTAGACACCATGATGTACGGCTCGCAGATCTCCGGCACCTCATCCGATTCAAATTCATATTTCCGGGCCAGCCACCTTGAGATCAGGCGCCCCATGGCGTAAGATACCCTGTAGCTGACCGGCGTATCAACGTTTATCATATGATCACCGTTCACAGATCGCTATTATACGTTCCAAGTGTATTCCAAAACCGCTCATCCTGTCAATGTGCGCCGCCCCCTCTCCGCAAAAAATCACCTCTCGACAAAATATACAAATTCAGTTCACATTCTCAACACAATCCTCCTCTACTATAGAATTAGACGATAACAGAATGCTAAAAATTTTCTTCATAACGCTTGCACCCCTAAGGGCCGTAACGGCGGACGACCCTCAGGGGTGTGTTGTTTTTTGGAGATTAGGCGTGGGTGTGTGCGGAGCAGACCACAACCTCCATATATCAGCCTTTGTGGTCCACTCGCACTGTCCCTCAGTGGACCACATCCGCCTGAAACACCCTTTTGTGGTCCACTCGCACTTGTCCCTCAGTGGACCACATCAACTGAATTGCCCTTTTGTGGTCCACTCGCACTTGTCTTTCAGTGGACCACATCAGCCTGAATTGCCCTTTTGTGGTCCACTCGCACTGTCCTTCAGTGGACCACATCAACTGAATTTCCATTTTGTGGTCCACTCGCACTGTCCCTCAGTGGACCACATCAACTGAATTGCCCTTTTGTGGTCCACTCGCACTTGTCATTCAGTGGACCACATCCACCT
>CAJOKT010000052.1 GCA_905235115.1 uncultured Peptostreptococcaceae bacterium | reverse complement strand
GAATGTTGAGGATCCGTCATAAGTCGGGTCGCTCAGGACGTACATCGAGAAGATAACGTCATCGATGGTGAGGGGCTCTCCATCGGAGAACACGATGTCATCACGAAGTTCGAAATCGTAATCTACTGTGCCGTCTGCGTTCTGTGTAACTGTGAGGTCAGCGGGTCCGTCATAGTGATACATGGTTCCGTTGTACTCACGGTCTTCGCCTGTCTTACCCTTTTCGACGATAGCGCCTACACGGTCGGAGTTAAGAAGGCTGATTGCTGTCATGGCATAAACGTCCTGGTCATATGCTGTCTCACTGAAGAACGGTGAGAACTTGCTTGAGAAGTTCGAATATCCCACAACGAGAGGATCCTGAGATGATTCTGAGGATCCACCGCCACACCCTACAAAGGCCGTCATGACCATTGCGAGAGCAAGGACGATAACAAGAGTTTTCTTCATTTTCCTTTCTCCTTTTCTAAAAGTTATGGCTCCTTTGGGAGCCAAAGGATAACAATTTTAACACCCGCAGTCAGCTAATATGCCGACCACTGTACGGTATTATAATACTTTTTATACTCAAATGCAAGAAAAGCTGTAACAGTTTTTAATGCAAGGTACAAAACACACTTGAACACCTTATCTTCGAATCCGTGGGTGATGATGTACGCCGCTGACATCAATAGTCCCGTCATCGCAAAAAACATGAGCATCGTCGCTCCCGCCGGTATCCAGAGATTGGTTTTTTTGAAGGCATACTCCTTCACTTCTTCCCCCTGGGAGATCAGCCTGGACACATTCCAGAGTATGGCGAAAAGCGCCGAGACCTCCCCTATGAATGGAATGATCACATAGAATGCGCCGGTGGCGCCTGCCGCATCGATCATGCCTGACCCGATGCTTATCATAAGCATCACGATGCCGCCTGTCAGGAGTTTCCTGTAAACGTCTCCGTAGAAGGCAAAATGTCTGTCCACGGTGTAGCGCTTGCCTGTGTATGAATATCCTCCGCTGTCGTTTGCGGCGAAGTCGTTCAGGTATTCCCTGGGGTTCTTGATTTTTTGAGCCAGCTTGCTCTTTTTCTTTTCGTGATCCGCCATCAGTTGATCCCTGTAAGGTCGAAGTTGTCAAGCCATCGGCCTGCCTTGCCGCAGACATTCTTAAGCGTCTCCTCCTCGAAGGGGCTCTCAAGTCCTGCGTTCTCAAGAAGCTTTGTGAAGACCTGGGATCCGCCCTGGGATGTGTAGGCCATATAATGCTTCCACGCGTTGTCCGGATCCTCCTGGATCATGGCCCAGAATTCCAGAGCAACGGTCTGCGCCAGGCAGTAATCGATATAATAGAAGGGTGCCTGGTAGATGTGATGCTGTCTCTGCCAGCCCTCGCCTTCCGAATAAAAGGGGATCTCGCCGTCAAGCTTCATCCAGGGCATGTAGACTTCAAGAAGTTTTTTCCACTCGTCGTGGCGCTGTCTGGGTGTCAGGTCCGGATTTTCGTACACGATGTGCTGGAAGTGGTCCACCATGGTCCCGTAGGGAATGAATGTGAGTGAATCCGCCAGATGCGCGTATACGAACTTGCGGGCATCCTTGCCGAAGAAGCCTTCTGCGTTCTTCCATCCGAAAAACTCCATGCTCATGGAGTGCACTTCGCAGGCCTCCAGAGTGGGAGCGATCTGATCCATGGGCACACGGTCTATATTGAGCCATGCCTCGAAGGCATGGCCGCCTTCATGGGTCAGAGTCTCTACGTCGTCTTTTGTGCCGTTGAAGTTGGCGAATATGAAGGGAAGCTCATACTCGGCGATCTCCGTGCAGTAGCCGCCGCCTTCCTTGCCTTCCGTGGACAGCAGATCCATCATCTCGTTGTCCAGCATGTCCTTGAAGAATGCGGAGGTCTCCGGTGAAAGTGAATCATAGAATTTCTTCGCCTCATTGACTATGTAGTCCGCATCTCCCGCGGGGACGGGATTGCCGCCTCTGAAGGTCAGAGAGTTGTCCGCGAAGCTCATCGGGTATTCCTTTCCAAGCCTTTCAGCCTGGGCGCGGTACACCTTGTCGGCCACCGGCACCAGATATTCTCTTACAGCTGCTCTGAACTTCTCAACGTCGTCCTTGTCGTAGCTGTTTCTCTGCATGTTCAGATATCCGAGGCCCACGTAGTTCTCAAAGCCCATGAGGCGCCCCATCTCGTCTCTCAGGTGGACCAGCTGATCGTAAATGGAATCCAGTTCCTCCTGATTGTCCTTGTACCACTGACCCTCAGCCTTCCAGGCCTCCAGTCTGGTCTTATCGTCAGCGTCCTTCTTGAATATGCCGAACTGGGAGATGGTGTACTCCTTGCCCCTGAAGGGGATCCTGCCGGATGCCAGGAGCTTGCCGTATCTGGTGGTGAGCTCGTTTTCCTTCTGCATGTAGGGGATCAGTTCGGGCTTGAAGCTTTTGAGCTCCATCTCGTAATTAATGAAAGAAACCTCTCCGAACTCCTTCTCGAAATCAGGCCTGAAGGGAGACTCCACCAGAGCCTTGGTCCAGTTCTGAGTGTGCTCCATGAGTACGGGGATGTTGGCATCCCAGAATTCATTCTCCTTGTCATAGAACTCGTCCCTGGTGTCTATGGTATGTCTGACCTGAGCCAGAGTTGCCATGGTCATCACGTGCTTGGACTGTTTCTCCACGTTCATGAAGATTTTCCTGGCCTCTTCATAAGACCCGGCTTCCCTAAGAGCCGCTGTGGCAGCGTCCTGTTTTGCGCCAAGTGCCTGTATATCAAGCCTTTCATAAGGCATCTCCCTGAATTTCATATGTCAGTCCTTTCCGGGACAGGCTTTCTGCCCCTTTTAACCAATGGATTATATCACAGAGGTCCCTTCTGTTCAAGATATTTTGCTTTAAGGCGATAAAACAGCGAACATTTTTTTGCAATTATTTGTAAAATATCACAACGCTTAGGAAGATAACGGTGCAAAAAACACAAGAGCCGGAGCTCTCACTCCGGCTGAAATCTCTATTCGTCCCGTGCGATCCTTAAGCAGCACCTGAGAAGATGGGGGCTCTCTTCGGTTCCGATATTCCTCAGTTCCAGAGCTTTCTCCTGGCATTTGTCCTGAGCATACCGGCATCTTCCGTAGAACGCGCACATTTCCTGGTCACGCTTGAGCGGCCTCACCTCGTTTACGGTGATCTTGTCGGTATCCGTCTTTTTCTTGTCGGTGAGTATGCTCTCGAACAGCATCCTGGTGTAAGGATGCATGGGGTTATCGTAAAGCTCGTTCACATCCGCCATCTCAACTATTCTTCCCAGATACATGACCACCACCCGGTTGCACATGTGGCGCACGATGTTCAGGTCATGGGAGATAAGAAGTATGGTCAGGCCCCTCTCCTTGTGGAGCCTGATGAGAAGCTTCAGTATCTGGCTCTGGACCGTAACGTCCAGGGCAGACACGGGCTCATCAGCGATTATGAACTTTTCTCCCCTCATGAGGGCAAGCCCGATGGCTATCCTCTGCCTCTGGCCGCCTGAAAGTTCTCTGGCGTACCGTCCCGCGAAGCTTTCGTCAAGGCCGATCTCCTGAAGCACTTCGTTTACCTTTTCCCTGCGCTCGGTCTTGTTCTTCACTCCCGCGAGCTTCAGGGGCTCCTCCAGGATCTTGCCTATCTTCATGGCAGGGTTGAGTGAGCTGAAGGGATCCTGGAATACCATCTGAGGCATGGTGCCCCCCAGGTCCATAGTTCCCTCGATATCGGTGTTGAGGCCGGTCAGAGCCTTGGCAACGGTGGTCTTGCCGCATCCGGATTCTCCCACCAGGCCGAAGATCTCTCCTTTATATATGTCGAAGCTGAGATCCTTCACATAGACCATGCGGTCCTTCTTTGACGTGAATATCTTGCCTGCGGTCCTGTAATATATGTTCAGGTCCTTCACGTGGATCAGCGGGTCTTTCGAGATATTCTCCGAAAGCTGCTCCGGCATGGAAGCAATCAGTTTCCTGGTGTAGTCGTGCTTCGGCGCATACATGACTTCGTCCACGCTGCCCTGCTCCACTATGGTTCCGTGATACATCACGATGACCCTCTGGCAGATCTCCTTTATGACGTTAAGGTCATGGGAGATGAACAGGATCGAACACTTCTTTTCCCTGTGTATCTTCTTCAAAAGAGCCAGTATCTGTGCCTGTACCGTAACGTCCAGAGCAGTGGTGGGCTCATCGCAGATGATCAGGTCAGGCTGGTTGATGATGGCCATGGCGATCATCACCCTCTGGCGCATTCCGCCGGAAAGCTGGTGAGGATATGATTTCATAAGCTCCTCGGGATTTTTGAGGCCCACGCTCAGAAGAGACTCGGCCACCCGCCGCTCTATCTCGTCGTCGTGAAGCTTGGTGTGGAGCTTCAGCACCTCTCCCACCTGGTCCCCTATCCTCATTACCGGGTTCAGGGAGGTCATCGGTTCCTGGAAGACCATGGTCATGTCGTCGCCCTGGATCTTCCTGCGCTTCTCGTGGTCAATGTTGAGGATGTCCGTTCCCCTGAGCTCAACGGTACCGTCCATGATGACCGCGTCCTTGCTCAAAAGACCCATTATGGACAGCGCCGTCATGGATTTGCCTGAGCCGGACTCGCCTACGATACCCACGATCTCGCCCTGGCCGATGTCGAAGTTTATATGATCCAATACAGTGTGGATGTCGCCTTTTCCCGCAGGGAAGCCTACGGTAAGGTCCCTGACACTGATCAAGGTCTTGTCTTCCATTCCGCGCCTCCTACGATTCCGTCATCTTTCTGAGGCCTTCAGATATGAGGCTGAAGCCCAGAATTATGAGGACTATAACGATACCGGGCCAGATGGCGTACCAGGGAGCGTTGAAAACGTATCCCTGGGCCTCCGAAAGCATCCTGCCCAGGCTTGGTTCAGGCGGCTGTACGCCAAGACCCAGATAACTCATGCTGGCCTCCGCCAGCACAGCGTTATTGAAACCGATGGCAGCCGTAGTAAGCATGCTCACGGAAATGTTCGGCAAAATATGTACGAAGATGATCCTCATGTTGCCGGCGCCCAGCACCCTGGCGCTCTTGACGAACTCCTGCTCCTTATACCGGATCACCTCGCTCCTGACCATCCTGACAAAGCTGGGTATGAAAAGGATCCCCAGAGCCAGGATCACGTTGTACTTGCCCTTTCCGATGACGCTGATGAAGATCAGCACCAGAAGCACACTGGGGAAAGACAGCAGAATATCGTTGATCCTCATGACTATCCTGTCCAGCCATCCCCCGTAGAATCCGGTGAGGGCTCCGATAATAGTCCCGAACACGCTTCCGATGGCAACGGTAAGGAGAGCCACAAAGAACGTAGTCCCGCAGCCCTTCATGACACGGCTCAGTATGTCTCTTCCCAGGTTATCGCAGCCCATTAGATGTTCAAGGCTGGGCGCTGCGTTCTTGAGGGCCACGTTGGTCTCGGTTATGCTGTAGGGTGTCCAGAACTGGCCGATCAGGGTGAACAGAAGGAGTACTCCTGTAATGGTGAGACCTATGATCAGATTGTAGTTTCTCTTCTTCATCCGTCTCTCCTATGATGTTCTGATCCTGGGATCAGCCAGCTGGTAAATGATATCCACTATGAAATTGATGACGACCACCACAGCAGTGATGTAGATCACAGATGCCTGCACCACCGGAAAGTCTCTGTTGGAGATGGAAGTGATCAAAAGACGTCCCATACCGGGGATATTGAATACCTGCTCGATCACAAGACTTCCCGTCAGGATCTCCGCCACCACCATGGCCAGGAAGGTTATCACAGGGATCATGGCATTGCGCAAAACATGACCGTACAGCACCTGATTCTCATCATTTCCCTTGGAGTAAGCAGTGCGGACATAATCCTTGTTTATCTCGCTCAAAACTGAATTTCTGATGAATTTCACCACCATGGCTATCTTCGGTATGGCAACGGCTATGGCAGGGAAGATCAGATATCTGACGCAGCCCCAGAAATCCTTGTCAGGACTCACATATCCTCCCACCTGGAACCATTTCAGTCCGATGCCGAAGATCACCGTAAGAATGATACCCAGGAAGAAGGACGGTATGGCCATGGTCACCTGCGTGGTCTGATTGATGACCACATCCGGCCATTTCCCGGAGAATTTCGCTGAAAGCATTCCCAGAGGCAGAGATATGACGACGATTATCAGCAGAGACATCACCGCAAGGATTATGGTCACGGGAAGTCTGGTAGCCAGAAGTTCGCTGACTGACATTCTGCTGTAATTAAAAGACTGCCCGAAATCTCCCTGAAGGGCATGAATAGCCCAGTCGGCGTACCTTTCCAGTATGGGCTTGTCCAGCCCGTACTGCTCCTGCAGCTGAGCGATGGCCTCAGGAGATGCATCGATGCCAAGCTTCGCCAGGGCGGCGTCTCCTGGGATCACGCTGAATGCTGTGAACGTCAAAATAGAGATAACGAACAGAGTTATCAGCAAAGATATGAACTTTTTAAGGACATATTTCATTTACTGCCTATAAAATCACCTGCAGATCCGCGGAAACCGCGCATCTGCAGGTATGATACAGATATTTTGCACTCTTACTGAACAGGCTTGATCAGTGAAAAGTCGACGGCGGATACGGGGTACGGTGTATAACCCGTGAAGTCGGCGCTTACAGCCACGAAGTCAGCGGGATCTTCGATGAATACGGAAGCACCCTGTTCTGCCAGGATCTGCTGAAGCCTGGCATAGAGCTCGAGCTTCTCCTCATGATCGATGGATGCAACTGCCTGATCGTATGCGGCATCGTACTCGGGATCACTGAAGTTGGTCATGTCATTGGATGACGTTGAATAGTAACGTACATACCAGGTGGCAGGAGAAAGAGAACTGATATCAAACCCGATGACCGTAGCCTGATAGTTTCTTCCCTGATATACGTCGGAGAGCCAGGAGTTCCATTCGACTTCGTTGACTTTGGCATTGATCCCGACCTTTGCCAGCTGCTCCTTGATGAGGACCGCCGTATCCACATGCTGTGTGAAATTCTTGGGAACAGTGATCTCAAGGTCGAAGCCGTTCTCATATCCGGCGTCTTTCAGAAGTTCAGAAGCCTTCTCGGGATCGTATGTATAGGTGTTTTCAGTTTCAGCATTGTACCATGCTGTGATGGTGGGATATCCGTGAGTCTGGATCAGGGGGCTCTTGCCTCCGAAAAGCTGCTGACTGATCTCATCTCTGTTCACTGCGTAGTTGAGGGCCTGGCGGACTCTCACGTCCTTCAGGGGCTCGTACTCATTGTTGATGAACATGCCGTGCACCAGCATCATGGTGGCTTCAACGATGTTGTAATTATCGCCGAGAGCTTTTGTCTGGTCAACGGTCAGATACTGAAGAGCATCGATGGATTCGCCCTGAAGTTCCACGTATGCATCCTGAGCGGTAGCGATGGACTTGACTCTCACATTGGAAACATAATCTCCAAGGGCCTCAGCATCCCAGTATCCGTCGTATTTTGCAAGGTCCAGGTATTCGCCTTCTCTGAGCTCAATGATCTTGAAGGGGCCCGTTCCTGCGGGAGCGGTCTGCTGATCAGCATCGTTGGCCTCCTCCAGGATGGCGCAGGTGAGATTGTAGATGAACTCGGAGTTGCCCTTGTCAAGAGTGATAACCACAGTGTCCTCGTCGGGGATCTCGATGGAAGAGATGGCCTTAAGGGGAGAAGCTTCTCCGTTGATTCTGAGGCTTCTTTCCAGCGAATACTTTACGTCCTCCGCGGTGACCGGGTTTCCGTCGTGGAATGTGATGCCGTCCCTCAGATCAAAGGTGTATACGGTGGCATCATCGGAAATGGTATAATCCTCAGCCACGGCAGGCTTCACGTCTCCTGCGGGAGTTGCTTTCACAAGTCCCTCAAAGACGTTGAAAAGAATGCTCCTTGTGGCCGCGTCGGTCTCCTGATGAGGATCCAGATCGGTCAGTTCCTGGGAAAGCCCGAAGACGAAGGTGTCCTTCACTTCTCCGGAGCCGCCCTGAGAACCGCCGCAGGCAGTTAGTGCAAGAAGCGTTATGATCATTATCGCTGCAATGGCGATCTTTGAAAAGCTTTTCATTATAGTTGTAACCCTTTCTCTACGCGCAAAAGTGTGCGTGCCACAAAAACATTATGAATTATTATACCATGTAATCATTGATAATCAAGGGGTTTTTAGGGTTTTGGGCCTAAGTCAGGCCTCATTTATTCACTGTGCTCCACTTGCAACACGTTCTGTTGTAGTTCAGATCGGCCTTTTCGAATCCTTGGTTCCTGCCGTGTTTTGCGGGGCAGGTCAGGTTCCCGTTGCCAGCATTGCCATTTATCATCTCATGATCAGGATACGGCATGCATCGCTCCAGGCAGTTTTTCAAGTTCTTTACGCGAATGGCGATGTCCGTGTGTCTGGTCTGTCGCATAGTGATCATGACCGTGTGAATGTACCACCGTGTGCGTATAAGTCGTCCCATCGTGAGTGTGCGTGAAAGTATGCTGATGCTGATGTGCATGATGTCTGACCAACGTATCAGCTGCGGCAAGCGCTGATCCCGCGATCATCACGATCAATGCAGCAAAATACATCCTCGACAATTGCTCACGCAAAAGTACAAATGACAGGAGGGCTCCGATAAAAGGCGCGACCCCATAGAAGGCGCTGGTCTTTGCCGCCCCGATAACATGCTGTGCACGTACGTAAAGGAAAATACTCAGGCCGTATGCCACAAATCCGAGCAGCATTGCCAGAGCAATATAGTGTACCCCCGGAATGGCTTCTTTTCTGATCAGCGCAATGGCCAGCGCCCCGAGCCCGGAGAATACGCCCTTCAGCACCACTATCTCATAAGTACTCTTGGAAGAAATGTTCCTTGTACAGTTATTTTCAAAGCCCCAGCATACCGTTGCCGCCAGCACAAAAAGCGAGCCGTAGGAAAACCTGAAACTGTCTGTCCCCTCGAAGGAAAGCAGTATGCTTGACAGCGTGATCAGAGCGATGGCTGCCCAGAGTCTTTTTGTGACAGCCTCTTTGAATATGAACAGTGCGATCACTGTTGTTGCAACGATCTCAAAGTTGCCGAGCAGTGATGCATTTGCTGAAGATCCATGGCTGATTCCCAACATCATGAAGATCGGTGCCGCAATGTCAAGAGCGATCATGCCAACGACAAACGGAAGATCCTCATCCGTCAGTTTATTTGAGCTCTCTCTGTCCTTCTTATTGACCAGCGACAAGATCCCTATGCCTGTGCCTGCGCCAAGATAAAGGAGCGCTGCCATCGTGGTCGGCCCTACTTCCTGCATCAATATCTTAGATAACGGCACGTTGATGGCATAGAATACCGCTGCCAGAAATGCAAATATTATTGCCTTTGCTTTATTCATCCCGCCTGTCTCCTACAAGTCGAAAGTTGTTTGCATGTTTAGTTTCACAGTGCATTCAGTAT
>CAJOKT010000051.1 GCA_905235115.1 uncultured Peptostreptococcaceae bacterium | reverse complement strand
TCCACCAGATCGCAGAGATCCAGCACAACAACCTGGCAATGGCAGCATGATCAAAGATTATGCCTAAAGGAATTTACACACAAATTTGGACTTGACTGAGGAATTTAATGGAATACGGCTTAAATCCGGGTGTTTCCAAAGAAAATGAGAATTATTTACTGTACTATTTCAAAAAACCGAGATCATACAGTAAAGTCAGCGGCTGCGCGAAAATAAATGACATCCGCGCCACCTTTTTGTATAAGAAAAAACCCGGCAGCATCGCTCCGCCGGGTCTAAAATATGAAATCAACTGAAGTATCTGAATACTCCCTTGACCTTGCCAACTATGGTACAGTCGTCCACGACGATGGGGCTCATGGTGTGGTTCTCGGGCTGGAGATAGACCTTGCCGTTCTTCCTGTGGAAGGTCTTGACGGTGGCTCCTGTCTCGATGCCGTCGATGAGTGCCACTACGATCTCTCCGTCATGGGCCTCAGGAGTTTCCTGTACAAGGATCAGGTCACCGTCCATGATGCCAGCCTCGATCATGGATTCGCCTCTGACCTTAAGCATGAAGTTGTTCCCTCCGTTGACGAATCTGTCGGGAAGAGGGAAGGTGTCCTCTATGTTCTGTTCGGCAAAGATAGGCTCGCCCGCGGCGACCCTGCCGACTACCGGAACTTCCACGATGTTGTAGGGAAGGGCTGCCTCAGCCGCAGCCTCGTCAGCATCATGGTCGATGATCATCAGAGCCCTGGGCTTGGACGGGTCCTTCTTGAGATAGCCTTCTTCCACCAGTGTCTTGATGTCCTTGTGAACAGTGGAAGTGGACGCAATGCCGCAGGACTGGCAGATCTCCCTTACCGTTGGAGGATATCCCTTCGTGGATATCTCGCTCTTCATGAATTCAAGTATTCTTTTTTGTCTTGGCCTGATCATAATACACCTCACAAATACTTCCCCTCGCTCCTAGGATAGCATGAAAAGAACAAAAAGTAAACAGATGTTCGCAATTTTTATTTTTCCCGGTTGCTCCTGTCCTGTCTGCTGCCCGCTATCGCTTTGTCCTCGCGCAGCGGTTCTACACTCATGCTTCGCCAAAGGCTCTGCCTCGCCAAAGGCTCGCATTCGTAAAGAACCGGCGCTGCGGAAAGGCCGCAGGCAGGACATCAACCGGGACAAAAAGGAAAATTGCGAACATCTGAAATTATTGCTTGACATGTTTGGCTCGGGATGATATATTACACAGGTACGAAGAAGAAGTATCCGCTTCTCACCTGACGAGACGAGTCTCCCGGTCAGGTCAACAGAACAAGACCTTTGTTTTTTTGCGGATGTTTCTTCACATCCGCTTTTTTCATTTCAAACTGGAGGTGGCATCCATTAGCAAAGAGACTTTGATCAACGATGAGATCCGTGCCCAGGAGGTAAGGGTCATCGATGAGAACGGAGAAATGATCGGCATTCTTCCCATTGAGGAAGCGCTGGCGAAGGCTGAAGAGAAAGATCTCGACCTGGTCGAGGTTTCTCCCAACGCGGTTCCCCCGGTGTGCAAGATCCTGGACTACGGTAAGTACCGTTACGAGGTCCAGAAGAGGGAGAAGGACGCCAAAAAGAAGCAAAAGACCACTGAAGTCAAGGAAGTCAGGCTCAGCTGCTTCATCGAGGAGCACGATCTGCAGGTCAAGGCCAAGGCTGCATCCAGATTCATTCAGGAGGGCAATCGCGTAAAGGTCTCCTTAAGGCTGAGAGGCCGGGAGAGAGATTACGCAAGCCACGCCTTCGACGTGATGAACGATTTTGCAGATTCCCTGAGCGAGATCGCCACAGTGGAAAAGAAACCCAAATTTGAAGGCCGTGGAATAGCGATGTTCATCGTGCCCAGAACCGACAAGGAAAAGTGATCAGTTTACTTAGCTGCCCTGATTCCGGACCCAGGTGTTCCGGGGGTGTCAGTGCGGCCTTAAATACAGTTAGTAATTTGAAAGTGACGATAGAAAGGAACAAACATCATGGCAAAGAACAAGATGAAGTCCCACAGAGGAGCATGCAAAAGACTGCACCTTACGGGATCCGGAAAGTTAAAGAGAAATAAAGCTTATAAGAGCCACATTCTTACCAAGAAGGACGCTAAGCGTAAGAGAGGTCTCCGCAAGGCCACTACCTTAACGTCAGCGGATTTAAAGAGAATGCTCAGATCTATGGCTAAATAAGGGAGGTAAGAAACATGGCAAGAGTTAAGAAAGGCTTAAACGCCCATAAGAGACATAAGAAGATTTTAAAGCAGGCTAAAGGATTCTACGGCGCCAGATCCAAGCAGTTCAAGGCAGCCAATCCTGCAGTCATGAGATCTCTTCGTTCCGCCTACATCGGCAGGAAGCTCAAGAAGAGACAGTATCGCCAGATGTGGATCGCCAGGATCAACGCAGCAGCAAGGATGAACGGCATGAGCTACTCCAGGCTCATGGACGGTCTCAAGAAGAGCGGAGTTGAAGTCAACAGAAAGATGCTCTCTGAGATGGCCATTCATGACGCTCAGGGATTCACCAAGCTTTGCGACACAGCAAAGGCTGCACTCAACTAATGTATTGAGCGAGCTTCCGGCACGCGAGTGCCGGGGGCTCTTTTGTTTTTTGCGGCGCAAAAATGGTGTCGGGAGTTCGTGAAGTGCAATTACGGCTGGAAATCATTTTTTGATCTCCAGCCGTAAAACCACCAAAAGACCCGCGTCAGACGGGTCTTTCGTTATATTCTTTACTTTGTTTTGCGTCTATCACCGTGTAGGCTATGACCGCGCCGATGATCAGCACCATGCCGAACAGGGCACGTGGGCCGGGGATCTCGCCGTAGATCAGCGCCACCCAAAGGGGATTCAGCATGGGTTCCAGCATAGTGATGAGGGAGAGCTCCACGCCGCTGATCATCACCGAGGCCCTTCCGAAGAGCACGTATGGAATACCCATCTGAACGGTGCCCAGGAATACCACCAGAAGTATGGGCACCAGAGTTATGTTGGCGGGGTCCGTGAAGATCAGACCAACAGGGATGCCGATAATAGCCAGGAGTGCATGGCCTATGACCAGACCGGAGATCCGTTCTCCGTCATCCTTGATCTCGCCGCTTAAGGCGTAGACCAGACCCATGAAGAATCCTGAAGTGGTGGCCAGTACGTTTCCCAGCATTCCCTGGGGGCTCATCTGGTCCAGGAAGAAGAGGACCACTCCGCATATGGCCACGAGGACCGCGATTATTTCATGGGCTTTGAGTCTCCTCTTGAGGACGAAGACTGTGATGAGTACCACGAATATGGGGGCAGTGTACTGAAGCACTATGGCGTTGGCGGCCGTTGTAAGCTTGTTGGCTGAGATGAAGGTAAGTATGTTTATGAAGGTGCATATGGCTATTCCCATGGATTTTTTGGTAAATTTCATGGGATAGCGGGACACACGCATTGACAGGTACACTACCAGAGCACTGAGCAGGCCTCTTCCTCCTGAGATGAGGAAGGGGCTCCAGTCTATGTACTTCATGGTGATACCGCTGAGACTCCACAGTACAGCGCACACCACCATCATCAGTTCGCCTTTTCGCTTAGTTGACATATATGACTCCTGCGCAAAATATTCGCCTTAGATGGACTTTACGTATGCTTCGATCTCTTCTGTGAGAAGCCTGGCTGCAGGGGAGATGGCCGAGGGATCCGCATAGGTGAGGCCTATGACCCTGGAGGGGCTTCCCAGAATGGAATATTTCTTCACATCGCCGGGGGCGTCGGAGGCCACCAGCTCGGGGCAGAGGCAGAGACCCATGCCTTCCTTTACCATGGCGAAAAGGGTCTGGTGCTCCACCGTATCATAATATGTATCGAAATCGAGTTCGTTCTTCTCGATGAAATCTCTGGCGTCGTAGGCAGCGCACTCACGGTTGATGATGAGGCTTGCGGCTTTCAGGTCGGAGACTGTGACGGAGAACTTGTTCCTGGGAACGTATTCCATATCTGTGACGCAGATGATGGGGTCTTTTTTCAGGGGCTTGAAGTTGGTGCCTTCAGCGAGAGCATCGGTGGTGAACGCCATATCCACTTCCTTGTTCTCAAGCCATTCCATGACCTTCACATAGTTTCCCTGGAAGAGGACCACATCGATGCCGGGGTATTTCTTCCTGAAGCTGATGAGGATCTTCACGAACCAGTTGTAGGCTACTGAGGAATACATGGCGATCCTCACAGTCCCCACGTTATGGTTGTTGATCATGCTGACCAGCTGGTCCACATTGTCTCTGGCAGCGATGAGAGTTCTGATGTAGGGCAAAAGTTTTTTGCCCTCCTCTGTGAGAACTGCGCCTGCGCGGTTCCTTACGAAAAGGCTGAAACCGAAGTCGTCCTCGAGAGCTCTTATGTTATGGCTCACCGCGGAGGCGGAGAGATTAAGATTCTCAGCAGCCTTGGCGAAGCTGCCGCTGGTGACTACTTCATCAAATACCTTGAAAGCGTAAATTGACATGATGTTTTGTTCCTCCCATTATCATTGGCGTGAAGAAAACCTGATGTGAACAGGTCCGGGGACGGGGTGTTTTGCACCCAGAAGGCTCTTTATGACTCAATTATAGCTTGCCATGAGGAATAGTTCAAGTTAAATGCAATAAAAATACTTTTACATGGGGTATTTTATCTAATATAATCTACTTGCCAGACAAGGTCAAAGCTGATTACAGGAGGATAAAATGGCAGAATTCAAGACAGACATTCAGATCGCCCAGGAATGCGAGAAGAGACCTATCACTGAGATAGCGGATAAAATAGGTGTTCCTGAAAAATATATAGAGCAGTACGGCAAGTACAAGGCAAAGATCGACAACAGGCTTTTGAAGGACAGAGCAGATGAGCCCAACGGCAAGTTGATCCTGGTCACGGCTATCACGCCCACACCCGCAGGAGAAGGTAAGACCACCACATCAGTCGGTCTTGCGGACGGACTGAGGAAGATCGGAAAGAACTCCATCGTGGCTCTCCGTGAACCTTCGCTTGGACCGGTGTTCGGCGTTAAGGGAGGCGCCGCGGGAGGCGGATACGCTCAGGTGGTCCCCATGGAGGACATCAACCTTCACTTCACCGGAGACCTTCACGCCATCGGCGCTGCCAACAACCTGCTGGCGTCTCTTCTGGACAATCACATCCAGCAGGGCAACGCTCTGGGGATCGATATCAAGAGGATCACCTTAAAGAGAGTGGTGGACATGAACGACAGACAGCTGAGGCACATCGTTGCAGGTCTCGGCGGCAGACTTCAGGGTGTGCCAAGAGAGGACGGATTCGATATCACTGTTGCCTCTGAGGTAATGGCTGTTCTGTGTCTGGCGGAGGATATCATCGACCTGAAGAACAGGCTTGGAAAGATGGTCATCGCCTACACCTTTGACGGCAAGCCCGTAACGGCTCACGACCTCAAGGCGGAGGGCGCCATGGCGGCGCTTCTGAAGGACGCCATCAAGCCCAATCTGGTCCAGACTCTGGAGGGTACTCCCGCATTTATCCACGGCGGCCCCTTTGCCAACATCGCCCACGGCTGCAACTCTCTGACAGCCACCAAGATGGCCCTGAAGCTTTCGGACTACACCGTGACCGAGGCAGGTTTCGCCGCGGACCTTGGCGCTGAGAAGTTCCTGGACATAAAGTGCAGGATGTCCGGCCTGAGACCTGACGCAGTGGTCATCGTCGCCACCGTAAGAGCCCTCAAGTATCACGGAGGAGTCGAAAAGGCCAACCTCACAGAGGAGAACCTGGAAGCTCTGGAAGCGGGGCTTCCCAACCTGCTCCAGCACGTTGACAACATCAAGAACATCTTTGGTCTTCCCTGCGTGGTGGCAATCAACGCTTTCCCCACGGACACCAGGGCCGAACTTGATCTGGTGAGAGAGAAGTGCAGCGAGCTGGGAGTCAACGTGGCTCTTTCCGAAGTCTGGGCAAAGGGCGGCGAAGGCGGCATTGAGCTTGCCGAGGAAGTTGTAAGGCTCTGCGATGAACCCAACGATTTCCACTTCTGCTACGATCTGGACCTGCCCATCATGGACAAACTGAGAGCCATCTGCAAGAAGGTCTACCACGCGGATCACGTGCTTCTGGTTGAGAACGCTCCCAAGCAGATCAAGACCCTGACTGAGCTGGGATACGACAACATCCCCATCTGCATGGCCAAGACCCAGTACTCCTTCTCCGACGATCCCACGCTTCTGGGAGCCCCCAGAGGATTCACGGTCAAGGTGAGAGACCTTAAGGTCAGCGCCGGCGCTGGATTCATCGTGGCCCTCACCGGAAGCGTCATGACCATGCCCGGTCTTCCCAGGGTACCTTCCGCGGAAAAGATCGACATCGACGAGAACGGCGTGATAACCGGACTGTTCTGATGCGGCGCAAAAGACGCGGGCATATATTTTGTGATATAAAGGGAGGTTTCTTAACAAAAGGAATCTCTCTTGTGGTATAGTAGTTATGTTGTGGATGTAAACGGAGCAATCATGGAAGAATTCAGGAATAAAAGTATAGAGGAATTCTCAGACCTCCTGGCCAGCCGCGCATCGGTGCCGGGAGGCGGAGGAGCGTCGGCTCTGGTAAGTGCCCTGGGTATCGCCCTGGGCAGCATGGTGGGCGAATTCACTTCCGGTAAAGAAAAGTATGCGGAGCACGAAGAGGACATCCGGGCTCTCATGAAGAGAGCGGAGGAACTGAGAAAGGAAGCTCTCTCCCTGGTTGACGGTGACGCGGAAGCGTTCATGCCCCTGGCAGACGCCTATTCCATACCAAAGGACGATCCCGGACGTGAGGAGATCCTCGAGAAGTGTCTCAGGGATGCGGCTGCGGTGCCTCTCAGACTATTCGACCTTACGGCGGAGGCCCTGGATATCATGGGTGAATTTGCCGAAAAGGGAAGCCGCATGATAGTTTCCGACGCTGCCACAGGAGCAGCCTTACTGGGCGGAGCTCTCAGGGGAGCGGCGGTGAACGTGAAGGTGAACACCCGCCTCATGAAGGACAGAGAATACGCTTCTGAACTGGAAGCTCATATCGACGGAACTCTGGAAGAGTATTCCATGAAGGCGGATGAGATATTCTCAGACGTGTACGAAGTTTTTTGAAAGGAAAGACATGACATGGCAGAGATACTGAAGGGAGCCCCCGTGGCACAGGCCATAGCGGACAAGGCGTCGGAAGATGTGAACAAACTTAAGAGCATGGGCGTTGAACCCTGTCTGGCCATACTTCGTGTGGGCGAAAGACCGGATGATCTGGCGTACGAAAAGGGAGCCACCAAGAAGGCCGAGAAGATCGGCGTCAAGGTTCTGAACAAGATCCTTCCCGAGGACGTTTCCCAGGAGGACATGGACAAGGCGCTCACCGAGCTCAACGAAGACAAGAACGTTCACGGCATCCTGATGTTCAGGCCTCTTCCCAAGCATCTGGATTCCGAGAGGGCAAGGCAGATGCTGGACCCCGAAAAGGACGTGGACGGAACCACGGACGGAAGTCTGGCGGGAGTCTTCACCAATACGAAGACCGGCTATCCTCCCTGTACAGCCCAGGCAGCCATGGAGATCCTCAGATATTACGGAGTACCCGTCAAGGGGCAAAAGGCCTGCGTCATCGGCCGTTCCCTGGTGGTGGGAAGACCTGTGGGCATGATGCTCATGCATGAGAACGCAACGGTGGTTAACTGCCACACGAAGACTGTGGATCCCGCGGCCATAGCCCGTGAAGCGGATATTTTGATCTGCTCTGCCGGTCAGCTCAGAAACGTGGGACCTGAATACACCAATCCCGGACAGACGGTGATAGACGTTGGCATCAACTGGGACGAGGAGAAAGGCGGCATCGCCGGTGACTGCGATTTCGACAGGGTCGAGCCTCTGGTCAAAGCCATCACTCCGGTACCCGGCGGCGTAGGCACCGTCACATCCACGTTGCTCATAGCTCATGTAGTCGAAGCAGCCAAAAGGCAGACGGGAGCAGCTTTATGAAAAAGATCAATACCAGAATGCTGGTAACGCTGGGACTGCTGGCAGCCCTGCACATCATACTTTCAAGATTCCTGAGCTTCAACGCCTGGAACATGAAGATCGGTCTGACCTTCATCGCCACCTTCGCAGGAGCATATTTGTACGGTCCCTGGGCAGGAGCGATCGTGGGAGGTCTGGGAGATTTCCTGGGAGCCATACTTTTCCCCATAGGCGCGTATTTCCCGGGATTCACCCTGAACTGTGCTCTTACGGGCGTCGTGTTCGGGCTTCTTCTGTACAAAAAACAGAGTCCCATCAGGGTGGTGATCGCCGCGGTCATAGATCAGGTGGGCATATCCATGTGGATCACGCCACTCTGGATATCCATTCTTTATGGTTCTCCCTACTGGCCGCTCATCGTGTCCAGGCTGCCTCAGATCGGCGTCATGCTGGCTGCCGAGATAGTGGTGCTCCTTGTGATGATCAATGTGATGGACAGGGTCAGGAAGGCCGGGTCCATCGAGGAAAGCGAACCTCCGAAAGACGAGAGGAGGGAACTGAGAAAGTCCCGCATCGCAGCCAGAAACGCTCTGACCCCCGAGGAGAGAGCCGAGAAGTCCAGAGCTATCTGTGAGAAGGTCCTGGCTTCCGAAGAATACAGAAACGCCAGACGTGTTCTGATCTACTCAGCCATCAAGGGTGAGGTATCGCTCAGCACACTGGAGAACGACCCCTCCTCCAAAGAGAAGGAGATCGCCTATCCTCTGGTGCTTGGCGCCAGACAGATGATCGCCCTCGTTCCCGAAGGCGAGGAAGGAATGGCGGAAGGTTTCCACGGCATCAAGGAACCCGACAGGAACAATTCCAGGGAGATCGCTCCCGAAGACTTCGACCTGATCATCTGCCCCTGCACCGCCTTTGACGAGGAGCTTGGCCGCATGGGAATGGGGGCAGGCTACTACGATACATACCTCGAGGCCTGCAGGAACGCCAAGGTGGTCGCCGTGGCATTCGAATGCCAGAAGGCGGATTCCGTCATGAGACAGGAATGGGACAAGCCCATGGATAAGGTTTTCACTGAGGACAGGATCTACGAATGAACGTAAGAATTATCTGCATCGGCAAGTTAAAAGAGAAATACTGGACCGACGCTGTCAGCGAATATTCCAAGAGGATCAAAAGATTTTCCGGTCTGGAGATCGTTGAACTCAAGGAGAGCCTGCTTCCCGCCAACGCCTCCCAAAAGGACGAGGAGAAGGTGAAGGAGGAAGAGGGCAGGGAGATCCTCAGGGCCATCAAAAAGGACGAATACGTCATAACTCTGGAGATCAACGGCAGATCCTTAAGCTCCGAGGAAATGGCCTCCAAACTGGCAGATCTGGGCCTTGAAGGCCATTCCAACATCGCCTTCATCATAGGCGGCAGCCTGGGTCTGAGCCCGGAGGTGTCGGCAAGGGCCAACTTCAAGCTCAGTTTCAGCAGCATGACATTTCCCCACCAGCTCATGAGGGTCATCCTGCTGGAACAGATCTACAGGAGCTTCAAGATTCAACAACCATGAGACTTATCACAAATAGTACCGGGTATTTTGTGGACGGGAACAATTTGATGCGATTCTATTGACGGTGTACTCAATTGCGAGTACACTTTTTTGTGTAAAGAATTCTTATCAAAAGGGGTGGGACCAATATGACTAAGAAAAAGAAGAGAATTATAGGGATAGCTCTGATCGCTGTGATCATAGCGGCGGCTGCAGGCTGGTTTCTTTTCGGGCCGTCAGGCGGAGAAGAGGCCGGCGATGTTTACGTTCAGAAACTTTCGGACCTCATGGGCGTAGTCACCGCGGACCGGTTCTCCGGCGTGGTGGAGGCTCAGCAGACCCAGGACTACAAGAGGGTCGAGGGCCAGACCATCAGCAAGATCTACGTGACACAGGGTCAGACGGTGAGCGCAGGGGATGCTCTTTTCGAGTATGACGTGACCGAGGCCAGGTACAACGTGCAGATGGCAGGCCTGGAGATCGAGGGACTGAATCAGCAGATCAACGCTCTTTCGGGGAATGCCTCGGACCCCAACGTCAAGATCGAGATAATCCAGCTTCAGACTCAGATCGAGTCCAAGAGGATGGAGATCCAGGGATACCAGCAGCAGATCGACCAGAGCGTGGTCAAGAGCTCGGTATCCGGCATAGTCAAGGCTGTCAACGAGTCCGGCTATGATAATCAGGGTATGGAGGCCCCCATCGTATCCGTGATGGAATCCGGCGAATACAGGATCAAGTGCAAAATAAACGAGCAGCAGATCTTCCTCATAAACGTGGGTGATCCGGTCGTCGTCCGTTCCAGAGTGGACGAGACCAAGACCTGGACGGGCACGGTCACAAAGATCGAGACCGAGCCCGCAAGTTCCGATTACAATGAGATGTACTACGGAGGAGGCGGCGACACAGCGTCCCAGTATCCCTTCTACATCGCACTGGAATCCACCGAGGGACTGATGCTCGGCCAGCACGTCATAGTTGAGCCTGACAGCGGAGAAGGCGGACATAAGGAAGGACTCTGGGTGGATCAGAGCCTGATCGTCATGAACGATGACGGCACCTTCTACGCATGGGTAGGAGAGAAGGGCAAGCTCAGAAAGAGGACCGTGGAGATAGGCGAGATCGACGACGAGACCTTTACATATCAGGTGCTGAGCGGCCTTACAATGAACGATCTCATCGCATGGCCCGACGAGACTTACAGGGAAGGAATGAAGGTGATCGATACCGCCTCCATGTCTTTCTCTGAAGAAATGGAGGGCTAGTGATGGCACATATTTTGGAATTGAGCGGCATCAATAAGAGCTACGGCATGGGGGAACTGGCTCTTCCGGTGCTGAAGGACGTATCCTTCACGGCGGAGAAGGGCGAGTACATCGCCATCATGGGCCCCAGCGGCTCGGGCAAGTCCACCCTCATGAACATAATAGGCTGCCTGGACAGACCGGACAGCGGCACATATCTCCTGGACGGAGAGGACGTATCTCAGCTGGACGAGAACAGACTGGCGGAGATCAGGCTCAGGAAGATCGGATTCGTTTTCCAGACCTTCCAGCTTCTGGCCGGAGAGACTGCTCTCGACAACGTGGCCCTTCCCCTGGTGTACGCAGGGATCTCAAGAGCGGAGAGGGAAAAGATCGCCATGCAGGCCCTGGAGGACATGGGGCTCTCCGACAGAGCCGGGCACCTGCCCAGCCAGCTTTCGGGCGGACAGAAGCAGAGAGTGGCCATTGCCCGCGCAATGGTGAATCACCCTGAGGTCCTTCTGGCAGACGAGCCCACGGGAGCTCTGGACCAGGCCAGCGGAGAGCAGGTCATGAAGCTTTTCGGAGAACTGAACGAAAAGGGAGTCACCGTGGTCATGATCACACACGACCGCAAGGTGGCAGGCCACGCCAGGCGCATACTGGACATCACCGACGGAATAGTGACAGAAGGCGGTGAGATTCAATGAAGAACAAAACTCGCATCATAGCCGTACTTGTCACTCTCGGAGTGATAGCCGGAGGCATCTTCGGCTTCAAGTTCTACAGGGACGCCACCAGAAAGGTGACGGTGACGCCTGTGTCCGAAATGAACTATGGATTTTTTGCGGATCCCATGACCACTTCAGGCATGGTGTACGATACGGGTTCACAGAACGTGTACCCGGCTCCCACACAGATAATCAAGGAAGTCTACGTCAACGAGGGACAGTCCGTCAGCGCGGGAGACCCGCTGCTGGCCTACGACATTCAGTCTCAGCAGCTTACTCTCAAGATGAAGGAGCTGCAGGTCGAGGCTGCTGCCCAGGACCTCAGGGACGCAAAAAACGAACTCAACGTACTGCTCCACACCATCCCGGTGGATCCTCCCGCTCCCGAACCGGAGCCGGACCACGATCCCGATCCGGATCCCGATCCGGAGCCGGTGACCCCGGAACTCATCGGGGACGCCTGGTCTGCTCTGGACAAGACGGTGATCGGCGAGTACATAAACAAGGACGATCCCAACGCCGGAACGCTGGATGATCCTATCGTATATTTGGTGACCTCCGACGCTCCTGTGTACGGAAACTTCCTGAACGCGCTGAGAGACCTTCCGGAGGGAACATACGTCAGGATCGAGGCGAGAGAAGGCAATCAGAAGGACGGAGCGGTCATCGCAGCCCGTCTCATCAATACTTCATATCTTTCAGAGTACGAGGCCAACACCGCGTACTACGTGCTGCCCCAGACCTCGGACATCAGGACCAGAGGCGGAAACAGCAGCAACGGGGATACCCCGGGGAATCCCCCGCCGGGAGCAGATGATTCCAACGTCATAGGCATGACCAAGGAAGAACTGGCTGAAGCTATCGCTCAGACCAGGCGCAGGATAACTGAACTGGACCTGGGATACAGAAAGGCGCAGCTGGAATACGAAATGGAGAAAGGCCGCGCCGCTGACGGTATCGTCCGCGCTGAAAAGGACGGTATCGTGAGAATGGTGGGCGACCCGGCCAATCCTCCCCAGAACGGAGATCCCTTCGTAAGCGTCAGCTCTGGAAACGGCATCTACGTCCAGGGCACAGTTTCTGAGCTTCTCTTCGACAGAGTTGAAGTGGGATCGGAGGTCAACTGCTCATCCTGGTATACAGGAAACTCATATACCGGACACATCACCGAGATCGACACGTATCCCGTGCCGGACGCGGGCTATTACTACGGAGGAAACCAGAACGTTTCGTACTACGCTTTCAAGGCGAACCTTGAGGACGCAGATGATCTGATGCCGGGAGAATATTTGGACATGAGCTTCCAGCTGGCAGGAGACCCGGAGAACACCATCGCCATCAGCAGAGCCTACGTCAGGTCTGACGCTGGAGGCAAGTATGTCATGAAGGACGACAACGGCAGGCTGGTGAAGCAGTACGTCAAAGTAGGCAAGACCTACTACGGAGAGATCACCGTGATACTGGACGGCATCACAGAAGAAGACAGCCTTGCCTTCCCCTACGGCGACGGAGCTCACGAGGGCGTCAGGACCGAGATCAGCGACGGACAGGGGGTGTATTGGTAATGGGTGAAAACATCAGATTATCATTCAGAGGAATACTATCCCATAAGCTCAGATCTTTCCTGACCATGCTGGGCATCATCATAGGAATAGCCTCCATTATCGCCATCGTGTCCACGATCCAGGGCACCAACGAGCAGATCAAGAAGAACCTTATCGGTTCAGGGGTGAACACTGTGGACGTTCAGGTCTCCCAGGGCGACTGGGAATACGACTTCTACGAAGGAAATCCCATGGGAGTGCCCCAGGTCAGCGAGGACACGCTGAACTCCCTCAGAGCCATCCCCCATGCGGAGAGCGTCTCTCTCTATTACAAGAATCAGGATTACGACGGCATCACTCACCTGACCGACAGTCTGTCGGGAGGGTACCTGTTCGGAGTAAGAGAGGACTATTTTTCCACCGCCGGGCTGGTCATAAGCCAGGGCAGGGGAATATCCACCAATGACCTCAGGAAGTTCCGCAAAGTCTGCGTGCTGGATGCGGCATCCGAGGAATCCCTTTTCCCCTCAGGCGGAGCCGTGGGGAGCACGGTGGAGATCCACGGAGAGCCTTTTGAGGTGATAGGTCTTGTGAGAGACAGGATATCCTTCGAACCTGCCATCAACTCCATCGAAGACTACTACATGTACAGTCAGGACTCCGCAGGCAGGGTATATATACCCATGACCGCATGGCCTCTGATATACCGCTACGACCAGCCCGAAAACGTGCTGATCAGGGCGGACAACACCGAGGCCATGACTGAGATAGGCACATCTGCAGCGGGGATCCTAAACGCCAACGTCACGTCAAGCGACGTAACGTATCAGGCAAAGGATATCTTCCAGCAGGCCAAGGAGATACAGGAGCTGACCCAGAGCACCAACACCATGCTGATCTGGATCGCAGCCATATCCCTTCTGGTGGGAGGCATCGGAGTCATGAACATCATGCTGGTGTCCGTCACAGAGAGGACCTCGGAGATCGGCCTCAAAAAAGCCATAGGCGCTCCCAAGCGCACCATCATGAACCAGTTCCTTACCGAGGCAGTCGTCCTCACAGCCACAGGCGGAGTGCTGGGAGTTATAACGGGACTGGCTCTGGCAGAACTGATCTCCAGACTGACCGGCGCGCCAGTGGCCATCAACTGGGGAGCCGTGCTTCTGGCGGTAGGATTCTCCATGGTGATCGGCATCGTCTTCGGCATCCTGCCTTCCAAGAAGGCGGCCGACCTGGATCCCATCGAGGCGCTGAGACACGAATAATAAACGCATAAGGAAGAGGATGCCTCAAACGGTCAGCAGACATAGGAGGCATCCTTTTTGTACAATAACAGATCATGGATTGAAAAAAGGAGAATACGGTATGATGTGCACCCTCCTTTTGCGTCTGATGTTTTGCGCTACAGGTCGTAGACCCTGGTGTACTTGTCGTTCAGGTAGTCGATGAAGTACCGAGCATCGAACTTGCCGCAGGCGTTCTCGAAGAGGACGTCGGGCTTGTAGTAGGAGGCGTGGCGCTGGATGTGCTCCTTGAGCCAGCCTGTGACGAAGGTCAGGTCGCCCCTGGCCACGTCATCCCACAAGTCAGGCTTTTCCTTGAGCATCTGGTGGAGATACTGGGCGCCGTAGGCGGAGCCCACAGCGTAGGTGGGGAAGTAGCCGAACTGGCCGTTGGACCAGTGGGAATCCTGAAGGATGCCCTCGCTGTCGTTGGAGGGCCTAACTCCCAGGTACTCCTCGTACAGGTCGTTCCAGACCCTGGGAGCATCGTGGACCTTAAGGTCTCCGTCGAAGAGCTGCTTCTCGATCTCGTATCTGACCATGATGTGCAGAGCGTAGGTGAGCTCGTCGGCCTGAATACGGATGAGGGAAGGCTCTGTGCGGTTCACAGCCTTGAAGAAATCGTCGTGGGTGACACCCTCAAGCTGCTCCGGGAAGAACTTCCTGGCGGCCTCCAGTAGGACGCCGGTGAAGGCGTAGGAACGGCCTATGATGTTTTCGTAGAACCTGCTCTGAGACTCGTGTATGCCCATGGAAACTCCGCCCTGGAAGATGGTGAAGTTGTACTTGTCGTCGCAGTTCATCTCGTACATGCTGTGACCGCCCTCGTGGAGGATGGAAAACATGTTGTCTGTGAAGTCGTGCTCATAGTAGTGAGTGGTCAGCCTTATGTCGGAGTTGTTGTAACCGTCGGTGAAAGGGTGCTCCACTTCTCCGAGGACCAGTTTGCCCATGTCCAGACCCATGAGGCGGACGATCTCTTTGGTGAACTCGCGCTGCCTGTCAGCGGGGCAAAACTTCTCGATGCAGGTCCTGTCCACTTGAGGAACGGCCCTGACCTTATCGATGATTGGAAGGATGCCTGCCTTTATGTCTGCGAAGAACTTATCCAGGAACTTCTGGCCGATGCCTTCCTCGTAGATGTTGAGGAGAGCGTTGTAGGTGCTGAGCTCAGGGTTGATCCAGCCCGCCATCCTTTTGGTGTACTCCACTTCCTTCTCAAGGTAGGGCTCGAAGATGGAGAAGTCTCCGGCGGCTTTGGCCTTTTTCCAGGCCTGGTTTGCTTCGTTCTGAAGCACGATGTTCTTTAGGTACTCGTCCTTGGGGATCCTGGAGAGCTCTCTGACCTGCTTGGCTGCGAGCTCCACCTCGCGCTGCTCATACTCACCGAGCTCGTCCCTGTGGGTCTGAAGAGTGTCGATGGCATCGTTCAGCTCCTTACCGGTGATGAGGTCGTATTCCAGGTCACCCAGATATTCAAGGGTGCGGCCTCTTCCTTCTGCAGACTTCTCGGGAGCCACCGTCTCTGAATCGTAGATCAGGACTCCTGCAGCGTGACGAAGGGCGATCATGCTTCTTTCAGCATTTCTCAGTATTTCCAATTCCTTTTCAAAATTCATGATTATTCCTTTCCGGGCTTCCGTCTTTTGCGCCAAAAGCACCAGATACATTCTATCCTTTCCGCAATTAAATGTCCATAGCGCAAAAAATACTGTACATATGATGCTGTTATGATAAAATACTGCCATGAGCAAAACATCCAAATGGTTTTTTTATGCAACTGAATTCTTCGCAGGCATGGCGGTGATGGCTGTGGAGCTGGGAGCCAGCAGGCTTCTGGCCCCGTATTTCAGCTCGTCCCAGATAGTGTGGACCATCATAATAGGGACCATCATGATAGCAATGGCCCTTGGAAACGTCTTCGGAGGCAGGTGGGCGGACAAGAATTCCGACCCCGCAAGGCTCTACAGAAGGATCCTCATCGCTGCGGTCTGGATCAGCTTCATCCCGTTCCTGGGACGCTACATCATCCTGGGAATTACCGGGCTCCTGGTGGTGACCGTCAGCACCAATCTCCTGATCTGGGCTGCGTTTATCGCATGCATGGTGATCTTCGTGTTCCCGCTGTTTCTGCTGGGGACCGTGACTCCGTCACTTGTGAAGTATACCATATCGGACCTGGGGGAGAGCGGAAGCGTCACCGGAAGGCTGGGAGCATTCAACACGGTGGGAAGCATCATCGGAACATTCCTTCCCACATTCGTTACGATCCCGGCAGTGGGAACGGCGGTGACCTTCCTGATATTCTCCGGGATACTGCTCATCATCGGACTCGCATATTTCATAAGGACAAAGACCAGAAAGGTGATGGCCGGCGTCATGGCCGGGCTGTTCATACTGGGATCAGTCCTGGGCACCGGAGTCAGCTTTGCCTTCTGGGAAAAAGATCTTGCCTTCGAGGGAGAATCCATCTACAACTACCTTCAGGTGAAGGACACTGACAGATCCATCATCTTGTCTACCAACGTCCTCTTCGGTGTGCAGTCCATAACCATGAAATCGGATTACCTCACGGGGATGTACTATGATTATGCTCTGGCAGCCCCTGTCATGGCAGGGAAGGAGGCGCCGGATGTTTTGATCCTGGGAATGGGATCGGGAACATATGCGTCACAGATCAGGAAGTACTATCCCGAGGCCGATATCATCGGCGTGGAGATCGACCAGAAGATCACGGACCTGGCCTACGAGTATTTCGGAATGCCTGAGGACATCAGGGTGGAGACCTATGACGGCAGGGCGTACCTGCAGGCAGATGGTAAAAAGTACGACATCATCATGGTGGACGCATATCAGGACATTACCATCCCGTTTCAGATGTCTTCCGTGGAGTTCTTCGGGTTGGTCAGGGACCACCTGAAGGATGACGGTATCATGGTCATGAACATGAATATGCACGGAGGGGCAGGGGACCTGGAAGAGAACAGGGATATCACTGCATATCTGACTGCCACCGTGAGAAGCATCTTCGGAAACGTGGAGACCGTGGACGTACCGGGCACCACCAACAGAGAACTCTTCGCGGCAAACGGGGTAGATCCCCTGGAGGCCCTGCGGGACAACCGTGCGTTCGTGGAAAACGGCGAGCTCAGGACCCTCATGAATAAGGTGGCAGGCAGAATGACGGATGCGGCGGATCCGGGCCCGTCCTACATCTGGACCGACGACAAGGCTCCGGTGGAACTCATCGGAATGCGCACCATCGACCTTCTGATATCTGACGAAGTGGAATACTACAGAGAGGTCTTCAAAGAAGAGGGGATCAAAGGGATACTGTCATAGTTTAATATGATTTCAATGGGAAAGGAATGTTTCGAGATGGCTAACATGTTTACTCCGCTTGATACGTTTGTTGTAAAGAAAACTCTGGACAAAATTGAAGAGCATACCGCCAACAGCAACAACAGAAATGAGGACGGTTCATATACCATCCACATAGGGCTCGGTCATAAAAAAGATCTGGTGGTGAAGGGTGGTCTGCTCACTCAGAACGGCAGGACCGTTTCCTTTGAGGAACTGGACCACATTGAACACACATGGTCTTCAGGATACATCAAACTGTTCATGAAAAACGGCGAGATGTTCTGCAAGTTCGATGATCTCTGTAAGAACAGGACGATGTTCATCGAGGACATCAAAGAGAGAGGGATCAGAATAGAGGAAAACAAGCAGATGTGGATGAACGATGAGGAAGATAAGAGTCTGTAAGACTTTACAAAATCCGGTTTGTATGATACAATAAAAATCCGTTCAGGGTCTGCGAATGATCCTGACCATGCAGGAGTAGTACATCGGTAGTACACGAGCTTCCCAAGCTTGGAAGGCGGGTTCGACTCCCGTCTCTTGCTCCAGATGAGGACCCCTTGATTTTCAAGGGGTTTTGCTTTAAGCCCTTGATTTTCAAGGGTTTTCATGTTTTAAAAGTTTTTCAAAGTTTTTCAATATTTGTCAAAATTTTCCATTATTTTTCAAAAATATGACACGAAATATGACACGAAATATGACACGAAAAAAGAGCCTTAAAAAAGGCTCTCGAAAAATGTGTCTCTGATCTTATCTGCCGTCTGGCGTGAATCAGTGAACGTATTTGAGTAAACAGATTTCATTATGTGCGGCGTGGACCATCCGCCCTCATCCTGGACTACCTTTTCCGGGATCTGTAATTTTGTCAGCATGATGGATGCGAACATATGCCGTAGATCGTGGAATGTCATCTCTATGCCCTCTGCCTTAGTGAGCTTCTTAAATCTGTTGTATATCTCGTTCTGGTTTAGGGTTACAGATATCCTGGATTTGGGGATGATCGATTTAGGATCATAGATTTACGACAATTTGTGATCCTAAAAACAGGGCTGACCGTTATAGGATCACTATTGAGAGC
>CAJOKT010000050.1 GCA_905235115.1 uncultured Peptostreptococcaceae bacterium | reverse complement strand
CAGATCGTGGGCCAGGTCGAGCATGTAGCGGATCTCAACGGGTGTGAAATCCATCAGTGTCAGAAAGTTTCTTCCTTTAAGATTTACTGCCATAGTTTTTTCTCCTTTGTATATTTTGCGGTTGTATCGTGATGATCCTCAGTTTAAAGATCTTCTCTGTTGACGGGGCAGGACATGCAGCGCGGGCCGCCTCTTCCCCTGGAAAGCTCTGCCGAGGGAACGGTCAGGACCTTGATACCGGCCTTGTCTAAGAGGTCGTTTGTCACATAGTTTCTCTCGTAGGTTACCACTGTTCCCGGTGAGATGCACAGGGTGTTGGAACCGTCGTTCCACTGCTCTCTCTGTGCTGCCAGAAGGTCGCCGCCGCCGCATCTCAAGAGCTGCACTGCGGGAACTTTCAGCTCCTTGGCCAGGATCTTGTGAAGCTCGTCCTTGATGGCCTTGAACTTAAGATCGCCATTTTTGTCCAGAGTCATCTCGTATACAGCAAGAGGGCCTTCGATCTCGGGATGGATGGTGAACTTGTCGTAGTCTACCATGGTGAAAACGGTATCCAGATGCATGAATGCTCTGGACTCAGGGATGTCGAACGCCAGAACTTTCTTGAAGTCGGAATTCTTGAGAAGGTTTCTCGCGAAGTTCTCGCAGCCGGAGATTGTGGTCCTCTCGGAAAGTCCTACTGCCACGATATCCTTGGAGAGCACGAGTACGTCTCCTCCTTCGATGGAGTAGCTGTCCCTTAAGTCGTACCACATCTTGTTGTCTTCAGTTGCGAAGTCCCTGTTGTACTTGTAGATGTATCTTAGAATGAGAGACTCTCTTCTTCTGGCCTCAGTGTGCATGTGATGGATGTTGATCCCTTCGCCTATGCAGGCGCCCGGGTCACGGGTGAAATAAAGGTTGGGCATGGGATCGGATACGAACGGATAATCGTCCTGGACCAGGTCCATGAGTGAGGTGGTATCCTTCGTCTTGACCTCATCCCGTCTGATCCCGGCGATGATCTTGGTGATCATCTCCTCCGGCGACATTTCAAGCAGGAAGCTTGACATGGCCGAATTGAGACCTTTTGAATTGATCTTTGAAAGCTTGAGGAACTCGTTCACGAACTCGATCTGTACCGAGGGCTCTGAAAGCGCTTTCGCGGCTTCCTGAACGTAGTAGACTACCTCAACTCCGTTATCCCTCAGGGTCTGTGCGAACTTGTCGTGCTCCTCCTGAGCAACCTTCAGATAAGGGATATCATCGAACAAAAGACGCTCGATGGTGCTGGGTGTCAGGGCTTCAAGCTCTTTTCCCGGACGATGAAGCAAGACCTTGTTCAGCTTGCCTATCTCAGAGAAATTATGTATTCCCTTGACCATAACTGTTCTCCTTTCAGTTAACATATGTTAAAGGCAAAAACCTTCCTATATACTTCAATTATAAAATACGGGCTGTCGCGTGACAACCCGTTAAAAATAACCGTTTTTACTTAAGTTTATACATTGTTTGAATAGTTGTACAATCCTTCGTCCGGGTGAAAACCCCTTATTTTTCAAGGGCCTCCCGCTTCGGTTTCTCTCCGTGGAACTGATAGTAGCAGACTTCCATACGGCCATTATACAATTTTCTTCGCCTGTCGGCGGGCCGTCCGAAGACCCGGTCCTCCACGGTCTTGTCGGAAGTTAGACAAAACAGCGACCACCCCGGCTTTTCCGCAAAAAACCCCCGCCAGGCATCATATATCCGCCCGATGGTCTGCTCATCCCCTATTCTCTCCCCGTAGGGCGGGTTTGATATCATTATCCCGGAGGGCTCCGCGGTCCTGAAATCCGCCACATCCTTAACTTCGAAAAATATGGATTCCCCGACCCCCGCCTCCGAAGCGTTCTCTCTGGCGATCTTAACGGCCTCTTTATCGATGTCAGAACCGAAGATCCTGAGATCCTCCCTCGGCGTCATCTGCCTGTAGCATCTGGCACGCTCCTCCTTTATGATGGACTTGTCCACCGAATCCCAGGATTCCAGGGCAAAAGAGCGGGAAAGCCCCGGTGCGATGTTTTGCGCGATCATGGCGGCTTCTATGGGGATGGTGCCCGATCCGCAGCAGGGATCCGCCAGCACCCTTTCCGGATTCCAGAAGCTGAGTTCCACCATGGCCGCAGCCAGAGTCTCCTTTAAGGGAGCTTTTCCGATGAGCCTGCGGTAGCCCCGCTTGTTCAGTCCCGGGCCCGTGGTATCCAGCGTGATCACCGCTCTGTCCTTGTGGATGGATACCTTCACGTCGAAGTCTGCTCCCGTCTTGGGAAATCTCTCTATGGGATAAAAATCCCTGAGCCTGTCGATCAGCGCTCTTTCCGCCACCTTCTGGATGGCCGGCACGGAACTCAGTCTGGACTTGACGGACACGGCGTTCACCGTGAAGTTGCCCTCCATGGGGATCCACTCCTCCCAGGAAATACCCCTCATGGTCTGGTAGATGTCCTCGAACTCCACAGCCCGTACGTCGCCCAGTACGATCTGCACCCTGTCAGCCGTCCTGAGCCACAGATTGGCGCGGACCGCAGCGCGGATATCTCCCTCAAAGGTCACCCTGCCGTCTTCAGTTTTAAGGGCCTTGTATCCAAGGCCCTCTATCTCTCTTCTTGCAACGGCTTCCAGTCCGAATGTGACTGCAGCCGCAAGTTCCATTTTCATCAAGCTTTCCTCAGCGTCTTAAATATGATCATCCAGCTTGTTGGCCTTGCCCGTATTCTTGTACTTAGCGAGGAGCTTCTCCAGCCTTTCATCCTGAACGCTCCTCCTGGCCATCAGAGCTATCTCCTCTTCAGTCATCCTGTTCAGATCCCTGACGTGGCTCGCTATGGGCTTTGGAAGCGCAAAATAATAGATCAGGGGCGATACCAGAAGAATGTCCAGCAAAAGCCACAGTGCTATCATCCCTATCGTCTGACTATCGGACAGCGTCCCTCTTGCGTAGGGCATCAGGCAGAGTACCACGCCTATTATGAAGACCAGGAATGTCACGAAGTACTTTTCCAGAGTCCTGATGACCCTGTCGAGCTTGTCATCATACCAGATGGACTTCAGCTTCTTAACGATATGCTTAGCTCCCCTGAACTGTGTATTGGAGATAAAGAAAGCCCACTTGAAGTTTTCGAGGAAGCTGCCCTTGTCCGGGGGTCCCTCCGGCTCTTCCTTCTTCTCGATCAGGGGAGGCGTGACCGCCTTGGCTGCGGTCTCCTCCGAGGAGGCTTCAGGCGCCTCTTCAGAGTCCGGTGCCTGAGACTGATCTTTTGCGGCATCTGCGGCGTCCTGACTCTCAGGCTGATCTTTTGCGGCATCTGCGGCGTCCTGACCCTGAGACTGATCTTTTGCGGCATCTGCGGCGTCCTGACCCTCAGGTATCTCATAGTCGTATCCCATCTGGGCACGGATCACCACACCCTCGCCCATTACGGCGTAGACCGGGATCTCATTGAAGAATTCCATGACAAGAAGCTGGCCTTCTTTAGCCATCATCATGCTTCCGTTATAGTTGACCACCACATAGCCTTCCTTCACATAGAGAGCATGGGTGGTGCACTTCCGCTCTGTGTGGAGGGTGTCACCCAGGACCTTGGCGTCCGAATCAGGCCTGACCACGTCCAGGATGCCGTCTCCGCCTTTTCTTACCATGACGTTGAAGTCCGTGATCTTGCCGTAGCTTCTGGTCCTGGCGCCGCCGTCGAAGCTGTCCTGTTCAAGCTCCTTGAGCCGGATGCTCTTCTTGCCATCATAGGTCAGTACGGCGCTGCCTTCCATGACCATCAGCACCCTGTCATAATCCGGAAGCCTGGAGAAATCAGACTCCTCCAGCTCCACCGTAGCGGAGCTCAGCCTCCATATGAAATCCCTGTCGATATAATTGGACCCGGGAGGGAAAATGGCCAGTTCCCTGGTCTTCCCGCCCATCCACTTCGACACGGAAAAATCTTCTTCTTTTCTAAGCTCGTATCTCATAGATCCTCAAACCTTCCGGATCTTCTGAGTGCCCTGTAGAGCAGCACACCCAGGATGCCGCAGCAGACGACTTCACCTACGCCCACAGTGAACACCAGATACGGATAAGCGTCCTCAACGCCGTAGACCTTCATCAGCACGATGGGCACGATGATCATATTGGAGATGATGGGCGGAAGGCATCCCAGAAGCGGTTTCCCGGTCTTTCTGAGAAGATACGTTCCCACTGCCCCGATAAATGTTGCAAAAGATCCGAATACCACGTCCCACATGGCGCATCCCGTGAGAAGATTTGCCAGAATGCATCCCACTGTCAGTCCCGGCACCGCTGCCGATGTGAACATGGGAAGTATGGTAAGCGCCTCCGAAAGCCTGAACTGTATGGCTCCGCTGGCCAGTCCCACAAACTGCGAGACGAATGTCAGCGCGATGTAAAGCGCGCCTATGAGTCCTGCCCTCGTTATAAATGCCGTGTTAAATCTGTTCTGTTTCATTTGAACGCCTTTCCTCCAATAATCTCGCGGCTAAAAATCTTCTTCTGTATTTAAGCATTGCGTATTTGGTTATTCTGTTGACGTAGACCGGGTCGAATATTCCTCCGAAGAGCCCCACAATGGCCCATCCCTGGATGAACTTGGTGTATATCATCTCCTTCACCAGAGAGTCTGATGTTTCTCTGATCTGTTCGTTCTTGTCGATGTTCCAGCCGTAGATCTCGCCCCGATCCTGAGCTATCACGTCTATGTCTGCGTTCAGGAGTTCGTCTGCCTCCATGAACTCCTCGTCGTCCTTCATGGCCGCCGCTATGACCTTCAGAATGAATATCTTCTCATTCTCATCGTGATAGTCGTAGCCGTAGCTCAGTGCCACCTCGTAGACTCCCTTGAGCACTACTGCGATGAAGAGCGGTATGTCAGGGATTCCCAGACCCACCAGGCCCAGCACCGTGCCCTCCACGAAGGATATCAGGAGATTGACCAGCCTGCTTCCTCCCGCATTCTTGGTGAACCTGTGGGCTGATCTGTAGTCTCCGTAAAGCTCGTTGGCGTAGTGGTTCACCTTGAAGTCCGCTTTGCGCCTCTTGCTGTTGTAGGTCATCTCGATGAGACGGGTGCCCTTCTCAAAGATGATCTGAAAGGCCTTAAAAAAGGCCGAAGCAAGTGTGCCGCTCAGTTTCTCCGGGATGAAGCGGTCCAGCTTCATCAATAGGAGGGACGTCGGTCCGTCAGTTCTGTGCTTTTGATACCTGGCCTCAGCTTTAAGGAGATTATGCCACTCCTTCTGCCAGGGAGTCTTTCTAGCCATACAGATAATATATCAAAAAACTTCAGCCAATACAACCTGACACAGCAAAATCGATGGCAGTTTTTTACGCCCGCCTATTGCAAAATATCGGCTTCTGTGCCATAATATCTGCGCAAAAGATTTTGCACCGCTATGGGGATGTAAAGGTTTCGACAGGGGTGTTGAATCGGGATAAGCGAGCGGCGGTCGATCGGTCCGCCCACCAAACGATCCGTTTAAAAGAAACGCTAAAAGAAACAACACATTCGCAATCGCAGCTTAGTTCTGCACCGCGCGTCAGCCTGGATTTACCCGTAGGTTCAGGTCTTGGCGTCGACTATACGGGGAACCCTTGTGTGAGTTCTCGGTAGCACAAGGCCCTACGAGATAGAGGACCGGGAAGCCCGTTAACGGGCGTCTCGAAAATCGAAACTCAAAATCGTTAACTGCGCTCGGAGAAAGTCCCGCGGATATGCTTTTGGACGCGAGTTCGACTCTCGCCATCTCCACCACAAAAAAAGCCCTGCTTAAGCAGGGCTTTTCATTTAGGTCGTGCTTTGCCGCCTCCGTCATGCGGAAGCCCCGGATCCTCCCGGTCTCCTGCGCGAAAACAGTCCCGGGGACCGTTCAGAGCATACCTGCCTGCCGATCTGTTTTTCCGCTCTCCTAATTAATTGCAGGACAGAGTTTTTTGTGGTAAGATGATAATGGCTTAATTTGTAGGGCCATCTGTGAACTACGGGGCGGACTTCAGGCCGCCGCAAGGAGGATACAATGATACCTGTACCTAAACTGTTCAGGAGAACCAAGACCGTAAAAGGGATCGAACGATACATGGAGACCTGTTTCGATCAGGTCCTGCATACCACCCTGAATCCCGGCGGTCCGGGGGCGGTGCGCATACATCTGATCCCGCCGAAAAATGACGAAGATACCTTGAATCCCAGTGTTGCCATCATAAATGGCACCGACATCATCCCCGTGAACTTCGCATGGGCAGTCATGCTGGCTGAGATCATCCGGGAGACCAACAAGTTTGACGGCAGGGAAATAAGCGGTGAGGACATACAGGGCATCCTGGCAAGAGCCGGGGAAAACGTCAAGAGCATAATGCCCTTCCTTTCGAAGAACCGCATCGCTGAAGACATAGACACCATCTATACCACCATGAAGCAGATCGGGTTCCGGGAGCCGGTGACCACCGAAGTATACTATATGTCCATCGGCGACTACGCGGAATACATGACAGCTCCCCACCGTCTCGATCTCATGGTAAGTGCCATGACAAAGGGCGGCAAGTGGCACTGCAACCAGAAGTGCGTCCACTGCTACGCGGCCGGGCAGGAACTTTCCGATGAGGAGGAGCTTTCCACCGAGGAGTGGAAGAAGATCCTGGACAAGTGCAGGGCAGCCTGCGTCTCCCAGGTGACCTTCACCGGCGGAGAGCCCACCATGAGGGAAGATCTCATGGAACTCATCCACTACTCCCGGTGGTTCATCTCCAGGCTGAACACCAACGGTTCCAGGCTGACGCCGGAATACTGCCGTGAACTTCATGAGGCGGAGCTGGACAGCGTGCAGATCACCTTCTATTCCAGCGACCCTGAGGTGCACAACAAGCTGGTTGGAGCGGACCAGTTCGAAAACACCGCGGCAGGGATAGACAACGCCCTGAACGAAGGGCTTTCCGTCAGCATCAACACGCCGCTCTGCACTCTGAACCGGGACTATCTCAAGACTCTTGAATACCTCCACGACCGCGGTGTCATCTACGTGACCTGTTCCGGGATGATCATGACCGGAAATGCCACCACCGAGGAATCCACCGGCCTGCAGCTTACTGCAAGCGAGCTGGAGGAGATCCTGAGAGAAGCCGTGAAGTACTGCCACGAAAACGGCATGGAGATCAACTTCACGTCCCCGGGCTGGATCGACCAGAAAGTATTCGACGAACTCAACATACCTTCACCCTCCTGCGGCGCTTGCCTTTCCAACATGGCCATCACCCCGGGCGGAAACGTGGTGCCCTGCCAGAGCTGGCTTTCGGACAGGCCCATCGGCAACATGCTTCGTGACGACTGGGAAAACATCTGGAACTGCCCTGACTGCGCCGTGCACAGAAACTATTCTTCTGAGATGACCGGAGATTGCCCCTTAAGGAGGACCTGCTGATGAAAAGTTTTGTGACCAGATCCGTAAGTCTCATTGTGATAGCGGCCATAGTGCTTCTGGCGTTTTTTGCGTCGGCGGTTCCCACGTACGCCGCTCCCACAGATGAGATCCTGAATTTCGTCATTTTGGTGGACGTCAACGATGACGCCTCCCTGAACATGACATATCACATCGAATGGATGGTGCTGGACGATTCCATAGGGGAACTGGAATGGATCGACCTGGGTGTGCCGAATAAGTACCACCGGGACATCACTCCCCTTTCCGATTCCATCGATTATATCGACGATAACGGCAGTTCCCTGGCGATCTGGCTGGACCGGGGCTACGGCGAGGACGAGACAGTGACCGTGGAGTTTTCCATGACTCAGGATCACATGTACCAGATAGACAAATGGGTCGAAGGCGAGACCGTATACACCTTTACACCGGCATGGTTCGACGGCATGGATGTGGATAACCTGTACATTCTCTGGAACGCGGACAAGGCCGGTGCATGGCAGCCTGACTGCCAGGAGACAGACGGGTATCTGGTCTTCAGCACGTCCCTCTATGCAGGGAATACATACACCATGAACGTGGTCTATCCCAACGATGCCTTCGGATTCACTCCTGAGAACCAGGGAGACGGCGGAAGCGGCGGAAACGGCGGAAGCAGCAGCGGCTTTGATTCCTTCTTCGAGGTCATCGGAGGTCTGATCGCCTTAGTCATCGCCCTGCTCCTTATGGCCGCGCCCTTCATCATCCTGTACAACTTCATCAAGCTGATCGCCCGCGGTCTGGGCTTCGGCTCCAATCAGAAGACAGAGAAAAAGATCATACGCACCAAGATCGAGTACTACGACAACTGCCCCAGCTGCGGCATGGCCCGTGAGGAAGGCAAGGACAGCTGCCAGTACTGCGGCCGCAGCATGATCAAGAGCAAAGAGGTGGTGGAAGAGAAGGACATCAAGGATCCCCAGAAGTACACCAAAAAGGGTACTTACCGCTATGGCGATTCCGGAAACACCTACATCAGTGTAAACGTAGTGCATGTTCCCGTGAGGAGTTCCCGCGCCTCTTCCGGAGGCAGCTCCTCCAGCCGTGCATCCCACCACTCCTCCTGCGCTTCATCCTGCGCATCATCCTGCGCTTCATCCTGTGCCTGCGCTTCATCCTGCGCCTGCGCCTGCGCCTGCGCTTCATCAGGCCGCGCCGGCTGCTCCGTCAAGGACTTCTTTAATGAGAAGCTCCACGAGGGCCGCGTAAAGGTGGAGAGCCGTTAAAGCGGGACGTCAGGCCGTACCGCAAAACACCGGTGCGCATAATTCACAAATACGAGGATCATTTCAATGTCAGCAGGCTCCCTTGTGACACCCTCCGTAAGGGAGGTGTTTTGAGGCAGATAATAGCCGGCTAAAAAAGAAATGAAACAGGCGTGACTGCAACAGTCACGCCTATTTTGTCGCTCTGTTCCGGATTTTGGGGCAAAATCCGATGCTCGTTAACACTGTGGACCGGGGTGCATCTATCAAGGGGGGGGAGGCTTTTCATGTTCTCATGATGTTTTTGAAAACTGGAAGTTGTCACTCAAAGTCGCTGTCTTCATAATGCCTTTTGCATGACATACAACTTTGGATCGTCTTCGTATATGACGTTGACCGTATATCTGTGCTTCTTGAAAATGCGGTCTGCGATATCCATTGCGTCCGTACATGCGAGATAGGCACCGTTCTCCTTTGCCTCGCGCTCGATCTCGCTGAGAAGATGTGAGCCGATACCTTGTCCACGGTAAGACTCGCCCACCCACAGGCGTTCAAACTCCGCTATTTGGATGGGTCAATGTCAAGGATGCACCCGCCGATGATGCCGCCCTCATCGGTGATCTTGAAAACGAGCCGTTCCTCCTCTGCGCCGTTCTCTGTCGGAACGAAGGATTTGTACATTTCAAAATCCTTCTCCCAGATACGATCTGCATCGCCCGCCACACAAGATTTGATTATGTATTTCATATAATAACATCCTCTGCAAATTCT
The DNA here is from genome assembly GCA_905235115.1 of uncultured Peptostreptococcaceae bacterium. Taxonomy (GTDB): domain Bacteria; phylum Bacillota; class Clostridia; order Peptostreptococcales; family Anaerovoracaceae; genus RUG754. The sequence continues at coordinate 318 of CAJOKT010000050.1, read as the reverse complement.
CATTTTGCGGTGATGATCATACGATTTCTATTCAGCATAGCAAACCGCATTAAATGTGCAATAGTTTCAGTCGTGTTACTCCCAAAAGCGGGAGGAGATGTCTCAAAAGATGCGAAACAACATCTTTTGAGACATCTCCTTTCTTTTGTGTGGGGTGCGAGGTGCTGCGGGGCGGATGTTTTGCGCAGATCGTATACAATTCCGGCATATTGCATTTTACCGGTGAACAATATGGTCTATCAGGTGTAAGTCAACAGGAAGTTGACAGATCAAAATGATCCTGAATCAAGCGTAGATATCATGAGGATACCTATTTGA
>CAJOKT010000049.1 GCA_905235115.1 uncultured Peptostreptococcaceae bacterium | reverse complement strand
GTTTTCTGACATTGGGAATAGAGACGTCCTGTGACGAGACTGCCATCTCCGTGGTGGCGGACGGCAGGAGGATGCTCTCCAACGTCATAGCTTCACAGATAGACATCTTCAGACAATTCGGCGGCGTGGTGCCGGAGATCGCATCCCGTCATCACCTGGAAAACATCAACGACGTGCTCACCAGGGCTCTTCAGGACGCGGGGGTCACCTTGGACGATATCGATCTCATCGGCGTGACCAACGGCCCCGGTCTGGTGGGAGCACTTCTTATGGGAGTGTCCACCGCCAAGGCACTGTCTTTTGCGAAGGGTATCCCCATGGTGGGTGTCCATCATCTTTCGGGCCATATCAGCGCCAATTTCATCTCTCATCCTGAGCTGGAGCCTCCCTTCATGAGCCTGATCGTTTCAGGCGGCCATACCGAGATCGTTAACGTTAAGGACCACTCGGTGATAGAGGTGCTGGGAGGCACCCGGGATGACGCCGCGGGAGAGTGCTTCGACAAGGTGGCCAGAGTCCTGGGGCTGGGTTATCCCGGAGGCCCCAAGATCGACAGAGCCGCAAAGGACGGCGACCCTGAAGCCGTACACTTCAAGAGGGTCATGCTGGAGAAGGGAAGCTGCGACTTCAGCTTCAGCGGTCTCAAGACCGCGGTCCTGAACTATCTGAATTCCGAACGCCAGGCGGGAAGAGAGGTCAGAAGAGAGGATGTGGCTGCATCCTTCCAGCAGGCGGTGCTGGACGTACTCGTGAGAAAGACCATGGACGCCTGCCTTGAGAACCGCGAGGACAAGATCGTCATGGCCGGCGGCGTGGCTGCAAACTCCGCACTGAGGGCCATGATGGAGGAGGAGTGCAGGAAGCACGGCATCAGACTGTATTACCCGGAGCCGGTGCTTTGCACCGATAACGGCGCCATGATAGCCTGCGCCGCATACTATAAATACAGGAGGACGGGAGCAGACGGACTGGATCTGGACTGTTATCCCTATCTTGAATTCCAGGCATGATAATTCTGTCAGCCAACAAGTTAACAAAAGCTTACGGTGAAGACGTGATCTTTAAGGACGTGTCGTTTTCCGTCAACGCAGGCGACAAGGTGGGCCTGATCGGAAAGAACGGCACCGGCAAGACTACGCTTCTTAACATACTCTCCGGGGAGTGGGATGCCACAGGGGGCGAGTTTTTTGTACCCCAGGATGTGAAGGTGGGATATCTGAAGCAGCGGGACAACTTCTTCAGGGAAGACAAGGTCATCGATGCGGTGGAAAGCATATATTCGGATCTTCACAGGATAGAGGGGGAGATCGCCCGTGTCACGGAGGCAATCGACAGAGAACCCGCACCGGAACTCATATCCAGACTGGACAGCCTGAATCTTGAGTATGAAAGGAAGGGCGGCTATACCTACAGGTCAGAGTTGACCGGAGTGCTGCAGTCCATGGGGTTTCCCAGGGAGGAGTATACCAAGAGGATCGACGAACTGTCGGGAGGAGAGAGGACCAGGCTGGCTCTGGCCACACTTCTTCTGGAAAAGCCGGGGATCCTGATCCTGGATGAGCCCACAAACCATCTGGACATCGATACCCTCAGGTGGCTGGAGCAGTACCTTTCCGCCTACAGAGGCACCATGATAGTGGTCTCCCACGACAGGTATTTCCTGGACAGGGTGGTGGATCACATCATGGAGATCGACAGCAAAAAACTTTATTCCTACAAGGGCAACTACTCCCAGTACGCCGGGAAGAAAAAGGCCAGAAGAGACGCGGAGCTGAAGGCCTACAATATACAGCAGAAGGAGATCCGCCGCCAGGAGGAGATCATACGGGTGATGATGGGCCACAACACTGAGCACCTGGTGAAGAGGGCCCAGTCCAGAGAAAAACGGCTCCAGATGATCGACAGGCTGGAGAAACCGGAATCCGACGGCCGGGACATGAAGCTCACCTTCAGACAGGACTTCAAGTCCGGCACCGATGTGCTTCAGACCGAGGAACTGGGGAAGACCCTGTATGACAGGGAGCCCCACAGGCATCTTTTCTCCCATCTAAATATGGACGTGAAGAGGGGAGAGAGAGTCTGCATAGTAGGTCCCAACGGAGTGGGCAAGACCACGCTTCTCAGGATGATCATGGGTGAACTGAAGCCCACGGAGGGACGCATCAAGATCGGCACCAACGTAGCCTTCGGATATTACGACCAGGGTCAGCAGCTGCTCCACGATGACATGAGCGTCATAGAGGAACTGAGGGGTTCCTACCATCTCTATTCGGATACGGAGCTTCGGAACATACTAGGAAGGTTCCTTTTCAGGGGCGAGGACGTATTTCTTAAGGTAGGGTCGCTTTCAGGAGGAGAGAAGGCCCGCCTCACCCTGGCCAAGCTGATGATGAGCGGGGCCAACACCCTGATCCTGGATGAACCCACCAATCACATGGACATCGAGTCCAGAGAGGTCTTCGAGGAGGCTCTTGCTGAATTCGAAGGCACCTCCGTCATAGTGTCCCATGACAGGTATTTCCTTGAAAAGATCCCCACAAGGATACTGGAACTGACGCCGGAGGGCGCAGTGGAGTACCTGGGCAATTACGATTACTACCTTGAGAAAAAGGAACTGGAAGCTCAGAGAAGCGCTCAGAAAGGCCATGAGACAGCTTTTGACAGAGGGAAGGCAGACCAGACTGTTCATGCTGGTTCCAAGGAGGAGAGAGCCGCTAAGAAGGCTCAGGAGGCTGAGGAGCGGAGGCTGAAGAGAGAGATCGAGAAGACCGAGCTGAGCATAACCGAAAATGAGGAGGAGATGGAGCGGCTGAAAAAAGAGATGTCAGACCCCGCCATCGCATCGGATTTTCCGAAACTTTCCAAACTGGGCGCGAGGCTTGAAGAACTCAGGGCTGAGACGGACAGGCTCTATGACCAATGGGAAAAAATTCAGCAGATATGATTTTTTGCTCTTGCATATTGCTTTACCTGTGTTTATAATCCTATTGTTAAATTTAACAAGCTTAGGAGGACGTTATGGTTTTTGACAAGATCAAAGAAATAATCGTAGAGCAGCTTCAAGTGGATGAGGACGAGATCACTCTGGAAACGAACCTGATGAAGGATCTGAGTGCCGACTCACTTGACGCAGTGGAGATCATCATGGCCATCGAGGACGAATACGGATTCGAGATCCCCGACGAGGAGGCCGAGAAGATGCAGACCGTCCAGGATCTGGTAAACTATGTGGAAGAGAATAAATAACGGCGGACTATCATGAAAAACAACACCGTGCAGTACAAAAACAAGAAAAAAATATCCGAGCCTGTCATCAGAAGACTGCCCCGGTACAGACGTTACCTGGGAGAACTGATGAAGGACGGAGTCGAGAGGATATCCTCCGGCAAACTGTCAGAGATGATGGGCTACACGGCATCCCAGATCCGGCAGGATCTGAACAACTTCGGAGCCTTCGGTCAGCAGGGATACGGATACAAGGTGGACTTCCTCTATGAACAGATCGGCAAGATCATGGGCCTGGACAAGGAGTATTCCATGGTCATCGTGGGATTCGGAAGACTGGGACAGGCCATAGCGGGCTATATCGATCAGTACGAGAAACAGTTCCGGATCACCGGCATCTTCGATCTTCCTGACAAGGTGGAGGATATAGAGTTCAAGGACGCATATGTGGCCGACATGGATTCCATCAAGGATTTCTGCAGCAGGCACAAGGTGGACATGGCTCTTCTGACGGTGCCCAGAAGTGAAGCCCAGCACGCATGCGATACCGTCTGTGAGGCGGGGATCAAAGGCATCTGGAACTTCACGTCGGTGGATCTTAAGATACCGGAGGATGTTCACTGCGAGAACGTTCACATGTCAGACAGTCTGCACGAACTGTCATATCATCTTAAAGACAAATAAAAAACAACCGGCCCCGGCCGGTTGTTTTTGATACTTTATTAAGCCTCCTGAGGTGCCTCTACCGGGCAAACACCGGCACAAGCTCCACAGTCGATGCAAGTCTCAGCATCGATGACATAGATTCCGTCTCCCTCGGAGATGGCACCTGTCGGGCACTCTTCGGAGCAAGCTCCACAAGCGATGCAGTCTTCTGTGATCTGATAAGCCATTTCATACCTCCTGTAAACATGTAAGATATCTTAACGGAGTGAATTATAGCAAACAAAAATCCAAATGTAAAGGTTTTTTGAAGATATTAGCCTTCTCCAACTTCTTGTAGTATAATCTACTGGCAGGGCGGAGATATTTCCGGCCCGCTCAGGATAAGGCGCAAAATTTTTTGATCGGAGAATTCATGGAGATCTGGACTCTTACGGGACCCTCGGGCACGGGCAAAAGCTTCCGTGCCATGGACATCACGCAGAACTACGGCATAGACGGCGTCATAGACGACGGGCTTTTTATATACAAGGGAAGGGTCATCGCCGGAGAATCTGCCAAGCTGGCCGCCACCAAGGTGGGGGCCATAAAGGCGGCCATCTTCAACGACTCCGGGAAGGCGGAAGCCATGAGCCGGGCCATCAGAATGAAGGCCCCGGAGTCCCTGCTGGTACTGGGCACCTCCGACGAGATGGCGGACCTGATCATAGAGAGACTGGGCCTTGAGACCGGCCCGGGACCGGTCCACAGGATATACATAGAAGACATCACCACAGAGGACGAGAGGACGGAAGCCAGGGCCCAGAGGGTCAATTACGGCAAACACGTGATCCCTGCCCCTGCACTGGACCTGAAAAGATCTTTTGCTGGATATTTCCTGGACGCCCTGGGACTTTTCAAGGGCCGCCTGAAGCACCAGGATGAAAAAACGGTGGTCAGACCCTCCTTCAGCTACATAGGCGAATATGTCTTAAGCGAAAAGGTGATATCGGACATCGTCAGGATAGTGGCTGAGGACGACCGTGCCGTCTGCGACGTGATACTGGTCACTCAGGATCCCTCCCCGGGAAACTACGTGGTGAACGTGGCGGTCAGGATCAGATCGTCCTGCAGTTTATGGGATGATCTCATGAAGTTCCAGCAAAAAATCAAAGACGCGGTAGAGCGCATGACAGCCTTCAACGTGGCTGAGGTCAACGTGGAGGTGAGAGGAATAGAGTATGGCGGAAGGATATGACAGATATATATTCCGGGAGGTGGATCACTTCGCACCCGCGCAGATCTTCGACTGCGGGCAGTGCTTCAGGTGGACTGAGGAGGCTGACGGCAGCTGGACAGGCGTGGCGGGAAACTGCCTTGCCAATGTAAAGGCAGTGCCTTCGAGCTCCGGAAGACCCGGGAAAGTGGATGTGACGGTGGAAGGTTCCGGGACAGAGATGTTCTGGAGGAATTATCTGGATCTGGATCCGGATTACGGCGAGATGAGCGGGATCCTCATGAGAGGGGAGCCTGAGATCATGCCCGTGGCCTGTCGGGCGGGTCAGGGCATCAGGATACTTCGCCAGGACTTCTGGGAAGCCACGCTGGACTTCATCATCTCACAGAACAATAACATTCCCAGGATAAGAGGCTGCATCGAGAAACTTTCGGAAAAGTTCGGAAAGCCTCTGGGCGAGTTCAGAGGGGAGGAACGGTACGGCCTTCCTTGCCCTGAGACTCTGGCGGAGCTGAACAGGTCTGACTTGAGCGACATCCACCTGGGATACAGGGACGAATACATCATAAAGACCGCATCAATGTGGCTTGACATGACTGAAGAGGAGAGGAGCGCCTCAGTCATAGACTTTCCGGGGATCGGCCCCAAGGTAGAGTCCTGCATCAGGCTCTTCGGGCTCCACGAGATGGACGCCTTTCCGATAGACGTGTGGGTAGCCAGACTCATGAACCGTTTCTACGGCTTCGATGAAAAGGACAAGAAGGGCATGAAGGCCTTCGCAGAGGAGAAGTTCGGAGATCTGGCAGGGCTTGCCCAGCAGTATCTGTTCTATTTTATCAGAGGACTGTAGGGGGCAAATCTTTTGCATAAGCACCGGTTTGAGCATTTCACAAAAAAAACACATTTAGGTTCTTGACAAAGACTAAAGTGAGGATATAATAGGATATGTTAGCACTCAGAGTTTTAGAGTGCTAAACACGTGAAAGAGGACCGGCGGGACATTGCCGGTTAATATAAGGAGGAAACAAAATGATAAAACCGTTAGGTGCAAGAGTAGTCATCAAGAAGAAGGAGGCCGAGGAAAAGACTCAGGGCGGCCTCATCCTTACATCAGCATCCAAGGAGCAGCCTCAGTACGCGGAAGTCGTTGCGGTGGGCAAGGGAACTGAAGATGAACCCATGGAACTCAAGGTGGGTGACACGGTTGTATTCGCCAAATATGCCGGAACAGATATCAAGTTCGAAGGCGAAGAGTATACGATCATGAAGCAGAGCGACATTCTCGCTGTCATAGAATAAAACATCGGAGGCAAAGAAATGGCAAAAAATATAATTTACGGAGAAGAAGAACGCAGACTTTTACAGGCCGGCGTGGATAAACTGGCAAATGCTGTGAAGATCACACTGGGTCCCAAGGGCAGAAATGTGCTTCTTGCCAAACAGTACGGCACACCGCTCATCACCAATGACGGCGTGACTATCGCCAGAGAGATCGAGCTCGAGGATCCCACTGAGAACATGGGAGCTCAGGTGGTCAAGGAAGTTGCTTCCAAGACCAACGATGTGGCAGGAGACGGAACCACCACAGCCACACTTCTCGCGCAGATCATAGTCAAGGAGGGATTCAAGAACGTGGCTGCAGGCGCTAACCCCATGGAGCTCAAAAAGGGCATCCAGGGCGCAGTGGACGTAGCTGTCAAAGAGATCGCAAACAATGCACAGACCGTGCAGACTAAGGACGCCATCGCTCAGGTAGGCGGCATCTCCGCTTCCGACCAGACCATCGGTGACCTGATCGCAGACGCCATGGATAAGGTAGGCCAGGACGGAGTCATCACTGTTGAAGAGTCCAAGTCGCTGGGAACAACTCTGGAAGTCGTAGAAGGAATGCAGTTTGACAGAGGATATCTCAGCTCCTACATGGTATCCGACACGGAGAAGATGGAAGCCGTGATCGACAATCCCTACATTCTGATCACAGACAAGAAGATCTCCAACATCCAGGATCTCATACCTCTTCTGGAAAAGATCATGCAGCAGGGCAGGAAGCTTCTGGTCATCGCAGAGGACGTTGAGGGCGAGGCTCTGGCAACTCTGGTGGTCAACAAGCTGAGAGGAGTCATCGATGTAGTGGCTGTCAAGGCACCGGGCTACGGCGACAGAAGAAAGGCAATGCTTGAGGACATCGCTGTCCTTACAGGCGGCACATTCATCTCCACAGATCTGGGCTATGAGCTCAAGGAAGTCACACCGGACATGCTGGGAACAGCAGGAACAGTCAAGGTGGACAAGGAGCACACGACCATCGTTGCAGGCTCCGGAGACAAGGAAGAGATCAAGGCAAGAATCGCCGCCATCAAGGCACAGGCTGAGACCACCGACTCCGATTTCGACAGAGAAAAGCTCATGGAGAGACTTGCCAAACTCTCAGGCGGCGTAGCCGTCATCAGAGTTGGCGCTGCCACAGAGACAGAACTCAAGGAGAGAAAGCTCAGGATCGAGGATGCTTTAAACGCCACAAAGGCTGCCGTTGAAGAGGGTATCGTCCCCGGCGGCGGAGTCGCTTTCGTCAACATCATCCCCGCAGTTTCAGAGTACGTTCAGACACTGACCGGCGATGTGAAGACAGGCGCATCCATCATCGAAAGAGCTCTTGAGGAGCCCATCAGACAGATCGCTGAGAACGCAGGTCTTGAAGGTTCCGTGGTCGTTGCCGAAGTCAAGAAGGCTCCCAAGGGAACAGGCCTCGACGCTGCAACGGAAGAGTATGTTGACATGATGGAAGCCGGAATCGTCGACCCTGCGAAGGTGACACGTTCCGCTCTTCAGAACGCTGCATCCGCATCTGCTCTGCTTCTCACCACAGAGGCAGGTATCGTGGACATCAAAGAACCCGTACCCCCGGTAATGATGGGCGGTCAGGGCGGAGCCCCCGGCATGGGCGACATGATGTAAAGCGCAGCCTGATAATGAAACAAAACATGTCAGATGGCAGGAGAAACCTCCTGCCGTCTCGTTTTTTTGCGCCCTATACGGTTGCCAAATCGTGCACGATAGTGTAGACTCAAACTTAGGATATTGTGCGATATGAGCGCGGAGCGGGGCACTGCATGCCGCGGAAGATCTGTAACGAGAAAGGGCATGAAATGTTCAAAGATTTCAAAGAAACTAAGAAGTTCATCGAAGACAACGGCGTCAAGATGGTGGACTTCATGATGGTGGACCTGGCGGGAAGATGGAGACACGTAACTGTCCCGGCAGATAGATTTACAGAGGATACCATGAAGTCGGGCATCGGATTTGACGGATCCAACTACGGGTTCGCGCCCATTGAGAACAGCGATATGGTGTTCATTCCGGACGTGACCAGCGCCTGGATCGATCCGTTCCTGGAGATCAAGACCATGTGCATGATAGGCGACGTCAAGATAATCGGCAAGGCGGGGGAGGCAAACCGTCCCTTCGACCAGGAACCAAGAAACGTGGCCAAACGCGCTGAAGAATACATGAAGAGTACGGGGATCGCCGATAAGATCCTGCTAGGACCCGAATATGAATTTTACGTCTTCGATCACGTGGATTACGAGAATAAGCCTCAGGGCGCGGCCTACCACATCGATACGAAGGAAGCCGAGTGGAACACCGGCGTGGACTGCGAGCAGAATCTGGGCTACAAGACCGGTCACAAGGCGGGCTACCATGTCGCTCCTCCCCAGGATGTGCTTTATGACTACAGGTCCAGAGTTACCATGATCATGGAGGAAATGGGCGCCAAGGTCAAGTACCATCACCACGAAGTGGGCGGCCCCGGACAGATGGAGATCGAAGTGGAGTTCGACGAACTGGCTTCCCAGGCTGACAAGACCATGATGGCAAAATACATTATCAAGAACGAAGCCATCAGAGAGGGATACACGGCCACATTCCTGCCCAAACCCGTATACAACGAGGCGGGATCGGGCATGCACGTTCACATTATACTCTTCAAAGACGGGAAGCCCCTCTTCTACGATCCGTCCGGATATTCAGAACTCTCCGGGACGGCCATGAATTTCATCGGAGGGCTGCTTCGTCACATCGGGGCGCTCTGCGCCATCACTGACCCCACCACCAACTCCTACAAGAGGCTTCTGCCCGGGTTCGAGGCGCCGGTCACCGTGGGATTCGCCACTGCCAACCGCAGCGCGGTGATCAGGATCCCTGCCTACGCCAAGTCGCCTGACAAGAGAAGGTTCGAGATCAGAAACGTGGACGGCACCTGCAATCCCTACTATGCATATGCGGCCATTCTCATGGCGGGGCTGGACGGAATAAAGAACGAGATCGACCCGGTGGCGGAAGGCCACGGCCCCTATGATTTCAATCTGTATGATCTTTCGGACGAGGAAAAGGCCAAGATCGCATCTCTTCCCAAATCTCTGGACGAGGCGCTGGACGCTCTGGAGAAAGACCACGACTTCCTGACGGAAGGCGGCGTCTTCCCCCAGAGACTCATTGACCTCTGGATCGACGGCAAGCGCTCCGAGATCGAAAGGATCAACAAGGTGCCCACGCCCATGGAATTCCAGATGTACTACGATCTGTAAAATATGCTGTATCTTTAATGTGAGAAAGAGGAGGCCACGTGGGTGGCCTCCTCTTTTGGTGATATGGAAAGGGCCGGGGGCTTTACACCGGCAGGTTTATTTTGCGCCGCAGTGGAAGGGCGGCT
>CAJOKT010000048.1 GCA_905235115.1 uncultured Peptostreptococcaceae bacterium | reverse complement strand
AGTGTTCTGTTTCCAGAAGACCGTAGTCCTCGTCGTTTCTCTTGTATACCACATCTACGTTTCCTGTGTCAGCGTCCAGGAATACGAAGAAGTTGTGTCCCAGAAGTTCCATCTGAAGGATGGCTTCCTCCGAAGTCATAGGTGTGAGGGTGAACTTCTTGGTCTTGGCGATGGTCGCCTCTTTCTCATCTTCCCTATCCGGATCGGGAATCTCCTCATATCTTACAGAGCCCTTGCCCTTGTTCTTCTTTACCAGTTTCTTCTTGTATTTGGATAACTGCTTTAAAAGTTTATCTGCTGCCTCGTCGATGGCATCGTTTATGTCCTGCGCAACCGCCTCTGCTCTGAAAATGTTTCCCTTTGTGGAGATGGTTGCCTCCACCTTTACCTTGGCCTGTTCGGGATGCATCAGCACCTTAGCCTGTGTGTCATCCGGGAAGATCTTATCCATCTTGGCAAATTTCTTGTCTATGAGATCCTGGATCTTCTCACTTACAACGATGTTTTTCCCTGTTACGGTCGTCTTCATAGCTATACCTCCTTGATTTTTAAAAAAGCTATCCGGCTGACCTGGTCTTTGACCCCACACTTGCCTTGATCCGCTTTGCGGAGGACTTACATCTAAAGCACGCCATGCTCATCCGGGGCATCTCCTCCGGACTTACGTGGATCCCTTCGCCCGTGCCTGGCTTGGATTTGCAACCACAGACCCGGATCACTTTTTCTTTATTATACCACCGGGCCCTGCCTTCTTCAAGTGAGCATTAGGTGAAGATGCGCCTCCTTTCCGGCATATTGCAAACGCCAAACGCAAGATGTAGTCTTATGTCATGTACTACTATGCAAAAGAAGGAAAGACCGCCCGCTTCACCGAGAAGCTCCTGCAGCTTCTCTTCCCCATGGGTACGTACTGCGTGATCTGCGGAAGTCTCATCGACTCCCTCCGTCCCTACTCCATCTGCGACAACTGCATGAAGGCCCTGAACAAAGGGAACATTTACATCGACCTTGAAGAGGAGGCAGCATCGGCAGATCTCATGTCCCACCTGGACTCGGCCTCCTCCTGCCTGGTCTACGGCCTCCACTCGAAGAAGCTGGTCTTCGACCTCAAATACAACAAAAGGACCTATCTTTCAAGGCCCATTTCAATGATCATGGCTGACCGGATCATAAATGACGAAAGTCTGCGCCCCCTCATAGATTCCCTTGATCTCATAGTCCCCGTGCCTCTGCACAAAAGCCGCCTGAGAAAGCGCGGCTTCAACCAGGCCGCCCTCATTTCATCCGATCTGGCAAGGAGGCTGAGCCCCTTAAGAGACGGCCCCGGGATCTTAAGCGTTCCGGACTGCCTCATCCGGGACCGGATCACGGTCTCTCAGAGAAGCGTCTCCGGAAGCGAAAGGAACCTTAACCTGGAAAACGCCTTCAGAGTGGCTCCCCGCCGCAAAAAACTCACGGAGAACTCCGTGATCCTCCTGGTGGACGACATCCTCACCACCGGTTCCACCGCCGATCACTGTGCCCGGGCCCTGAAGGACGCAGGCGCAGGCGAGGTCCACTTCATCTCCCTGGCCACGGGCAACTACCACCTGAAGGGCTGTGAAAGAAGACGGGATGACGAAAGCTTCATATCCCACCCGCCATCTTCAGATCATAAGCCTGAATGATCCTGTCGGTGAGCCCCGACAGTCTGGATGCCCTCCTGTCGTTGTCCACCATCTGGTTGAGATACTTCTCCTCACCTATGAGGACCACGTTTTTTGCGCCTCTGGTGACGCCGGTATAGATCAGGCTTCTGGTGGCAAGAAGAGGCGTTACCCAGGACACCGGGATGACCACCGTATCGTACTCGCTGCCCTGTCCCTTGTGTATGGTTATGGCGTAGGCCGGCTCCAGCTCATCCAGCTGGGGGTACTCGTACTTTACGTACCTTCTGCCGCAGCCGATGCCTGTACTGTCATCATCGAAGACCACCGCCAGTGACCGCTCGAGGGGATCCACCCCAATGACGGTCCCGATCTCGCCGTTGAAGATCCCTCTTCCGTCCTCCAGGGCGTGGTCGGTGCTCTCCCTCTTGTATGCCAGGGTGTAGTTGTTCTTTACCTGCATCACTTTGTCCCCTTCACGGAAGATCCTCTTTCCGAAGGGCATCTCTTCCTTTCCGGGTTCCGGCGGATTGAGCTTTTCCTGGAGACAAACGTTCAGTTCCGCAGTGCCCAGAATACCCTTTTTAGTGGGGGTCAGCACCTGGACTTCTTCGTCCCTGTGTTCCAGGGCGTATCTTACGATCTCGTCACGGATGTCCTGCTGCCTCCGCAGGCTCACGAACCGGAAATTGCTTTCGGGATCGTCCAGTAACGGATAGTCTCCCATATTTATTCTGTGGGCGTTGAGAACTATGCCGCTTTCTGCCTCCTGACGGTAGATGTCCCTCAGGATCACCGTGTTGAAGCATCCGGAGTCGATCAGATCCTCCAGGACCTTGCCCGCCCCTACAGACGGCAGCTGGTCCTTATCTCCCACGATGATCAGGCGGCTCCCGTCCTTTATGGCGTCCAGCAGAGCGCTCATGAGAAAAACGTCCAGCATAGAGGCCTCGTCCACTATGACACAGTCATATTTCAGCGGGTCATCCTGATTTTTCGCAAAATACATGCTCCCGGTCGTTTCGTCGCAGTAGTACTCCAGAAGCCTGTGGACGGTCTGTGCGAAGTGTCCTCCGGTCTCGGTTATCCTCTTGGCTGCCCGTCCCGTCGGGGCGGACACCGCAACCTTCTGACCGGACTGTTCCAGGATGTATATAACGGCGTTTAGGATGGTGGTCTTTCCGGTACCGGGGCCCCCGGTGATCACCGTAACTCCTTCCGTCACAGCGGACATCACCGCCTGTCTCTGAGTTTCTGAGAGTTCTATGCCCTTTTCTTCCTCGAACCTTCTGAGATAGCTTCCGGGATCCTCCACCACATTCTTCAGCTCCATCTCCTCCTGAGCCGCCAGACTTATGAGCCTGGAGGCCACCCGGCTCTCAGCCCTGTAGACGTTATAGAAATACACCGCCTCTTCTCCGGCGACCACCGAAGAGTACATGGTGCCCTCAAGCACCATGGAGTCTATGGCCTCTTCCGCCTCTTCACAAGGGATGTCCAGCATTGAGGATACCTCATCCCTCAGGTCGCCTCTTCTCATGAAGCTTGAGCCCTCCGAAAGGGCATAACTCATTCTGTATCTCAGGGCGGCCTTGACCCTCTTTGTGCCGGCCTGGCTCACCCCTATCTTTTGCGCGATCTCATCTGCCCGCCTGAAACCCAGGCGCGGAAAAATATCAAGGAGGAGATATGGGTCCTCCCTGATCAGTTCAAGCGCGTTTTCCCTCTGCTGATCATAGAGCTTTATGATGTAGTAATCGGAAAGCCCCGCACGTCTTAAAAACCAGGTCACGTCCGGCGCGACCTGGCTTATCTTTGTAATCTGTCCCTGGATCAGCGTATCCATGAAACTCCTCTGAAGTATGCGAGCAGTTTATTCTTCTTATATCTTTTTGCCAGTTCCAGAAGTTCCCTTCTGGTATTCTTCCTGGGTTCAATGTGGAGCCTCTCCACCAGCATCCTGAGCATGGCCTCGCTCTCCTCCGGAGTCTCGGTGATCCCGGCCTCCATCAGGTCGTTCCCGTCTATGGCCAGGTCCTCCACGAAGATGGGGTCGCTGCTCTTCCTGATCTCGTCGAAAAGGTACATTTTGGACTTGATCTTGGTCTCGATGTCATAGCCGAAGACGATCATCATGGCCTTCTGGAGCTGAAGCAGATAGTCCGTCCTTTCCATTGGAGCATGTTCATAGCAGAACTTCTTCAGGGTCTGGGGCTGCTGGCAGAAGTGGAACTCAGGAAGATCTTTGGCCACGTCCTCAAGATGTATCCTTAGCTCTCCCTCATATCCGAGATGGTCTATGGCGGCCAGAGCTTTTTTGCCGGATAGAAGGGACATGAGGACCCCCATCCTCCTCTCGGGGATGGTCTTTGTCTTATCGATGTTCTTGCAGAGTTCCGTAAGTTCTCCCCGCTCCCTTCCGGTCAGGTTGTCCGCCACTTCAGGCCCCAGGATATACCTCAAAACACCCATGTCAACGATCATGCTCATGGCCTTGCCGGCGTGCTCTGCACCCATGATGGCCAGGAACTCCTTGCCGATCCTGGAGGACTTCACTGTGTCCAGCCCTTCTTTTTTGGCCATGATGCCCTCGTATACCGGCTGGGTCATGTCGAAGCCCAGCTCCGCAACCAGTCTGTAGGCCTTCATGATCTTAACAGGTTCCTCTTCGAAAAGTTCCATGGGGTCTCCCACAGTCCTGATGAGCCTGGACGTGATGTCGCTTCTTCCGCCCTTCTCATCCACCAGCTTGCTTCCGCTGTCCGCCACCGCGTCCACGGTGAAGTCTCTTCTCTCCAGATCTTCCGAAATCGTGGAGGCAAACTGGGGCACGCTGCCCTCCGGGGTCTTCAGAGATTTTTTGCGATAGGTGGCGACGTCGATGATGAGCTCCTCCCCATCGGACTCGTCATAAAGTCTCACAACTCCCAGCTTCTGGCTCACCGTCACTCCCCCGGGAAACAGCCTGTTCAGGTCCTCGAGGACTGCGCTGGTGGATATGTCCCAGTCCACCGGCTTCATTCCAAGAAGGCTGTCTCTTACGCAGGGTCCCACGGTATAGGCCTCAAAACCTGCGTCTGTAAGGGTTTTCAGAACATCCTTTATCTTTTTAGGCATTCTTATCATTTTTCGTTAATTCTCCTTATCTCCCTCCGGATGATATATCCTTCTGTTGTCAAGGGTCCAGATGCGGTCGCTGAAGCCGCCCGGCAGGGTAACCTGCATCGCTTCCTCCATGTCGTACATCCTGGCGTCCAGGACGTCCAGGTAGTGAAGGACCTCTGCCTCCGGGAAAAGCGGCCTGACGGGGCTTCCGAACTCCGGCTCATAGTGATGTGAAAGTATCATATGCTCCAGCATGATCCTCTTCTCATCCGGAAAGCCCAGCTCCCCCGCAAGTTTCTCCACGTACTTCACTCCCATTACCAGGTGCCCCAGCATGTGACCCTCCATGGAATACCCGGAGGAGATGCCGTACTCATCGGCATCTATCTCATTAAGTTTCTGCATGTCGTGGAGTATCACTCCGCAGAGCAAAAGATCTCTGTTCAGATCGGTGTAAACCTTCAGCACTCCCTCCCCTGTCATCAGCATCCTCTTGGTGTGATACAGGAGTCCCCCAAGCTCCGCGTGATGGTTCTTGGAAGCGGCAGGATAATAGAGGAGCTTATCTCTGTTGTCCCTGAGCACCTTAAGGGTGATCGCCTTCAGATCCTCATCCTTAAAGGTCTCTGCCGTATCCTCCAGATACTTGAGCATCTCCTCAGGATCCTCCGGCGCCACCTTCACAAAGTCGCCCATGTCCAGCGTGTCATCTTCGTATTTATCCGGCTCAGCCTTCCTGATCCTCTGGATCCTGAGCTGAAGCTGGCTGTTGTACTCAGTGACTGTGGCGATGATCTTCACGATGTCCTTTTCCCTGAGCTCACGGTCGCCGGGAGCTACCTCCCATTTTTTGCCGTTTACCTCACCGGTCTTGTCGGAAAGCACCACATCCAGATAAAGCTTACCTGTGGAACCTGTCCTCACCGACACGGACTTCACCATGAAAAAATCCTTAATTTCTGAATCCTTTTTCAGATCCCTTACGAATGTTTCTTTCATACTATCCTTTCGTTTACCCCTTTATTCCGGAACATATTCAAAGCAGTCCATGTACTTCACCTTGAAGGCGTTGATCCTGTGGAGCCTGTCGATCTTTTCCCTGGTCTCGGGATCGTCGATGACCCCTTCTCTAATGTATCTGTCAAGCACAGCGTAGGTGAAGCCCAGGTTGTCCTCGTCGGTCTTTTCCTGAAGTCCGTCAGAGGGGACCTTGTCCACATACTTGTCGGGAAGGCCCAGAACTCTGCCTATGGCCTTTACTTCCTGGACAGTAAGATGTGATATGGGTCCGAAGTCTCCTGCTCCGTCGCCGTATCTAGTAGCATATCCCACGTAATCCTCGGACAGGTTGCAGGTGTTGGCCACTCTGCCGTTAACACACTGGGATACCGCGTATGTCACGGACATTCTCAGTCTGGGAGGAAGGTTCACCACGCTCTGTTTTGTGATGCTGTCCTCTCCGAGGGCCTCCCTGAGTCCCGCCTCTACGGCGTCAGCAGCAGGGCCGATATTCACCTCATAGTACTTGATGCCCAGGAACCTGCATATTCCGTAGGACATATCGATGTCAGGCTGGACCCCTCTCGGAAGAAGCACACCTATGACGTTTTCTCTGCCCAGAGCTTCCACAAGGAGAGCTGCCACTACGGAGGAATCCTTGCCTCCGGAAATGGCCACAACACCCTTGCATCCCGGGCCGTTCTCCGCGAACCAGTCCCTGATCCACTGCACTATCTGATCTTTTACTTTCAAAGCATCGAACATATCATTGTCCTCCGTTCACTATCTTTTGAAGCACAGTGTTGGCCACAGGGCCAGCCACCGTCGCTCCCGCTCCTGCGTTCTCAAGCATCACTACGAAGGCGTAATCTCCCGCAAAACCGCTGAACCATGCGTTGGTCGCCCTTCCCGCAACGGTCTCAGCGGACCCGGACTTGGCTCCGATGGCAAGTCCCGGGAAATTGGCCGCCCCGTAGTTCTGTTCCACATTGTTTATCATGAGAGCCTTAAGCCTCTGGGCAGTGCTCTCGTTCATAAGATCCACATATCCGTTGTCCTCGCCCCTTATCAAAGTGGGTATCTGAGCCGTGCCGTCATTGGCTATGGCTCCCATGAAGACCATTATGGATATGGGATTCACCAGGTCCTCACCCTGTCCGATCCCGGACCAGGCGAGAGCCACGTCATCCGCCGCAAAGTTGAAAGACCCTGCTGCGGTCTTAATGCCGTTTATGTCATAGGAATCCGTCAGCCTCATCTGATCCACGTATTCCTGCATCTTGTCTGCTCCGATGTCCACCGCAAGCTGTCCGAAGTAGCAGTTGCAGGACGATGCCAGAGCACCGGCAAAATCCACCTCTCCGTGAGCCGTAGGACATGTGACGTTATTTCCTCCGATGTTTACGGAACCTGTGCAGGTGAAGGTCCTCTCAGAAAGCCCGTCTATGTTCTCGATGGCTGCGCAGGCCGTCAGCACCTTGAAGATCGACCCCGGGGTGAAGGTTGCTCCGGTGACCTTATTGATGTAGGCGCCATCCGCCGCAGTCCGGATGGCATCCTTGTCGGACGGGTCCACAGTGGGAGTGCTCACCAGAGTCATGATCTCACCTGTTTTGTAGTTGTATACACAGACCAGACCGTTTCTGTTTCCGATGGCTGAATACGCGGTCTCGTTGTAGTCCGAGTCGACGGTGAGGGTCACGGTCCCGCCTTTTCTTCCGAAAAATCCCTCAGTACCGGTGATCCTGTTGTATCCCGCAAGCCTTGACCTGAACACCACGTTGGCACCTGTAGGATTCCCGTAGTTAACGTCTCCTGTTATGGTGGCCATGGCCCTTCTCTCGTACTCGGTCCCAAGATAAACCGGGCCCCCTTCGGTGAACTGCAGGATGGTCTTCCCGTCCCTGTCGGTCAGTTTGCCGCAGATAAGCTGGCCGCCGCTGAACACGTGACTGTTGTAGGG
Organism: uncultured Peptostreptococcaceae bacterium; assembly: GCA_905235115.1. GTDB lineage: Bacteria > Bacillota > Clostridia > Peptostreptococcales > Anaerovoracaceae > RUG754. Next base: position 2,356 of record CAJOKT010000048.1, on the reverse strand, counting down.
CTGCACTGCCCACTTGCCGCCGTAGAGCTCAAGTCTGACCACGAAGTATACCAGTCCCGTCAGCATGGCGAAGACCAGGATAAGGCAAATGGCTGCTCTCCTCTCAAGCTTCTTCATTTCCCTGCACCTCCTCTCACCGCAAGGCTGGCGTGCAGCCTGGTATCCGCAGATTTAAGGAAGGCCAGGAGCGCCCATGACACGATCATGGATGTCCCGCCGTTTGAAACAAAGGGGAAAGTCACCCCCGTGAAGGGAAGTATGTCCGTGCAGCCGAAAATGTTCAGCATGGTCTGGAACACGAACATGGACATGGCTCCGCAGGCTGCTATGGTGTAAAAGGCCGACCTGCCTGATGTTATGGATCTCACCGCAAAAAACGCCAGCGCCACTATGGACAGCACCGCGAAGCAGCCGATAATAAGCCCCCACTCTTCTATGAGCATGCCGAAGACCGTATCTGTGTCGGCCGCAAACTCTCTTGAGAGCCATCCGCTCCCCGCTCCCGTTCCCAGAAGCCCGCCGGAAGCGGATGCCGTAAGAGTCCTGGTCTGCTGATAGCCGCCGTTATTGATGAAGTCCGGTTCCCAGACGTGGGTCCAGGTGGCAAACCGGCTGGCTATGTACGGCCTGAATTTAAGTATGATGAAGCCTCCTGCTCCGGCCGCTCCCACCAGAAGCAGAAGCTGCGATATCTCGCCGGATCTCAGGAAGGATATCACCAGATATGTTACGAAGAATATGAGTGCCGTTCCAAAGTCTCCCATTAGGGCCAGAGCGGCCAGGCAGAACAGGGAGAAGCCCAGATAAAGGTACAGGTTCTTCTTACGGAACAGTTCGTCCAGGGTGCCTGCCCCCAGCCAGACGAATATCACCTTCACTATCTCGGAGGGCTGGAATGATATGCCTCCTATGGACAGCCAGTTTTTTGCGCCATTGGTGTAGGTGCTGAAAACCAGATTCACCACAAGAAGGGCAACAGCCACCACCATCAGGAATATCCTGATGGATCTGGACCTGTCAAGATCGCTGAGATACAGGCACATGATGAACATAGCAGCCACTCCGATAGCGATGGCTATGGTCTGTTTCACCAGGTCGCCCGGGTCCTTGGAGGCTATCACCGCCAGGCTCAGTGTGCAGAGAAAAAATGCCATGATCTCCATCTCAAGGCCCCGCCTCTTAGATATCTTCACCGCGGTCACGTATATCCATTCGATGAGGAAAAGTCCTCCGAAGGCGTAGGCCAGATCCACGCTGTATTCATCGCCCTTCACCAGCCAGAGCTGAAGGAACGTGAGTATCTGGAAAAGGGTCAGAGCCGCCATGGAGGGGCCCGCGGACATCACGTTGGTGTCGTCCAGACGCATTTCCAAGTTGTTTTTCTTTTCTTCCAGGGATATGGGAAGAAGGGTGAACTCTGTGCGGCCGCTCCTCAAAGTATCGCCGTATTCCAGCTCCACCGCCGGGCCTTCCACGCCCTTTCCCTTGGAGATGAGCACCGGCTCATCCTCCCTCATGTGGGAGTCTCTCAGTTCCGACTCCTTTAAGTAATCCAGGTAGGCGTTCCTGTCGCCTGCTCCCTTGGTCCTGAACTCCTCGAAGCCGGCCTTGCCCTGTGGCTCGATGAGCCAGGTACCGTTCAGAGATCCCAGATCTCTGTATGACCAGGTCCCCTCTTCATCGCGGATCAGAAGGCCCTGATTTCTGGAAAGGGAACTGTCGTTTACGCTGACATCGCAGGTCCTCCCCCTTCCTATCACGTTCTCCCAATGGGTAAGAGGCTCGCTGATCTCCTTAAGAGGAACCATGGCGCCGTTTTCGTCTTCCGTGTATGTGACCACCTTAAGGTAAGCCCAGACTTCTGCAGGATTCTTGGAATGCACCAGGGATACTATGCACCTCACCAGGATGTACAGTCCGAGTATGACAAATATGGGCCTGAGCGTCATACTGATCACGTCGGATCCTATGTCCAGGCTCATGAGCACTTCACGGACTTTTCCCAGAAATTCTCCCAATGGTCCCTCCTTTCTTATTTCTTCCTATAGATGGTTGAATTATATCACATATGGGGTTTGATGCCAACTAAAACACGACTGCCTGGCCGCTGCGGGGTCATGTTCTTTTGCGTAAATCGTATACAATTACGGCATATTGTGCGTGGCGGAGTCTGATGATATGCTTTTGCTGTATAATAATTATTTTTTGATTTTGTACAGTACCAAAAGTCCATCTTTTACTGTACATTTGCAAAAAATTGATAACGCCCATATAATGGTGTAAATTTGAAAATCAAATAGATAGAGCCAAATGCTTATCCTTTAGGTATAATTGAATCACCACAAACAAAAAATAC
>CAJOKT010000047.1 GCA_905235115.1 uncultured Peptostreptococcaceae bacterium | reverse complement strand
AGACGCGGGACGCGGCTGGAGAAGAGTTGTGGCATCCCCGATCCCTGAGAAGATCGTGGAGATCGACGCGGTGAAGACCCTCTGGCCCACCACGATCGTCATCACCTGCGGAGGAGGCGGAATACCGGTGATCGAGCATGAAGACGGATCCCTTGAGGGAACAGCAGCAGTCATCGACAAGGACTTTGCTGCGGAGCTTCTTGCGGAGCAGGTGGACGCGGACATCCTGATGATCCTGACAGAGGTGGAACAGGTAGCCATCCACTTCAACAAGCCTGACCAGAAGGACCTGGCGAAGATGACCCTGGAAGAAGCGGAGAAGTACTGTGCGGACGGAGAGTTCGCGCCGGGCTCCATGCTTCCCAAGGTTCAGGCGGCCATGAAGTTCGTGAAGGCCTATCCCGAGAAGAAGGCCATCATCACATCCCTTGCAAAGGCGGTGGACGCCTTAAAGGGAGAGACCGGAACGGTCATCGTAAATAGGGGTACGCCGGAAACCTCGCATATTTAAGGGTTTATTGAGGGGCTTTTGGAAGAGAGTATAATTTATTGGTCTGTTTCGATGCCCATTGCCGTACAGTGGACATCAAAACAGAAGAAAGGAGAAGACAAATGAAGAAATTTGCAGTTGTATTATTATGCTTAGTGCTTGCGCTAGGCCTTTTTGGATGCGGAGGGACCAATAACGGAGGTGGAGAAAACACAGAAAATGAACCAGTAGTTATCACCCTGGGACACGCGCTGTCCGACGGTACTCCTGCCAGCGACGGCATCAATGATTTTGCTGCCAGAGTCGAAGAGGAAACAGAGGGCAGAGTATCTTTTGATATCTATCCTAACAGCCAGTTGGGTTCAGAGACTGAGATGATCGAGCAGATGCAGCTTGGTCAGCTTGACGCCGGCGCCATCATGGTCGGCACATTCCAGACGATCGACCAGAGATTTGCTGTGGAAGACCTTCCTTATGCATGGAACGGCATCGAAGCAGCCAGAGCTGCTTATGACGGACAGTGGGGAGACTTCCTTGCAGGCCTCATTTCTGAGCAGGGCATGACAGAGATCGCCTACGTTGAGTGGGGATTCCGTCACATGACAAGCAACATCAAACCCATCAAGGAACCTGAAGACATGAAGGGCCTTAACATCAGGATCTCCCCTGCCGCTCTCAGAGAAGATGCTTTCAAACAGGTTGGAGCCATCCCCACACAGATGTCCTTCAGCGAACTGTATTCTGCACTTCAGACCGGAGTAGTTGACGCTCAGGAGAACCCGCTTCCCACGATAGTGGCTGCAGGTTTTGCAGAGGTACAGAAGTATCTCTCCCTTACGGGACACTTCTATAACACAGTAATGTTCGTAGTAAATACAGACGTATGGAACAAGATCAGCCCGGAGGATCAGGCCATTATCCTTGCCGCTGCGGAAGATATGGAGAAGGAAGTGAGAGTCAATAATGACGCTTCCGTAGAGTCCAATCTTCAGGCACTGAGAGATGCCGGCATGGAGATCAATGACGACGTTGATACAGCGGCATTCCGTGAAGCAATGTTACCGGTATATGACAAGTGGGAAGAAGAAGTATTCGGTACCGAGATGATGGATATTTACAGAGCTGCCTGTGGCTGGTAAGTCCTTTGCCGAAACTTCCTGTTGCACAAAAAACAGGAGGGCTTAGATGGATAGAATAGCGAACTTAATAACAAGTGTTTTGAAGGTGGTCTGCGGTATAGTGCTTGCAGCACTGGTGGTGATCATCACCGTCGAGGTGGCGAGCAGGTGGATGGGCATAGCCATGCCCTGGACCGATGAACTGGCCAGGTACCTTCTTATCTGGATGACCTTCCTCGGATGCAGTCTGGCTTTGGCATCAGGCACCCATCTTTCGGTGGATTTCATAGTAAAGAAGTTCCCCGAGAACGGACAGAAGGCCTTGAATATCATTACGAGAGTCCTGATCATCATATTCTTCGGGATAATCATGATATATGGAACGAAGCTTTCAATTGCTGCCATCAATACCAGATCCACTGCTTTGCATTGGTCGATGGGCGCAGTCTACAGTATTTTGCCCCTGAGCGGACTTCTGTCTGTGTTCTATGCGGTCATGGATATCATCCACATCATCAGGGGCGAAGGGAAGGAGGAAGAACAATGATCATAATAATTCTGGTATCCTTCTTCGTGCTGCTGTTCATGGGTCTTCCCATAGCGTTCATCATGGGACTGGTCACCTCCGGAGTAATGATCGTCAACGGAGACGCATTGGCGTTGATCCCTCAGAGAATGTTTGCGGGAGCCAATTCGTTTTCGCTTCTGGCCCTGCCGCTGTTCATACTGGCAGGCAACATTATGGGCGAGGGCGGTCTGACCAGGCGTCTAATGGCACTTGCCAACCTTGTGGTTGGCAGATTCCACGGCGGTCTTGCGATGACAAGCGTTGTGAGCTGCGCTCTGTTCGGCGCGGTCTCCGGCTCCACAGTAGCAACTTCTTATGCCATAGGCAGCGTGGTGGTCCCCGAACTTAAGAGGCAGAATTATGCGGAAGGCTTTATTGCCAGCCTTATCGGACCCTCCGGTGTACTGGGCCTTCTGATACCGCCCAGCATCACCATGGTCATCCTTGGAATAACATGCAATATCTCCATAGGAAGTCTGTTTCTGGGAGGATTCATTCCCGGGATCCTGCTGGCGACCATGCTTTGTGTATATTCGAACATTATTGCAAGGCGTCACCACTTCGGGATAGTCGAAAGGGAACATCACACCAAGGCTGAAGTCTTCAGGATCGTGCGAGACGCATTCTTCCCGCTGATGACACCCGTCATCATTCTGGGAGGGATCTTCTCAGGAGCCATGACAGCCACCGAGGCTGCAGTCGCAGCTGTTCTTTACGGGCTGGTCCTCTCTGCGTTCTACAGAGAACTGACCCTTAAGAGACTGATCAAGGTTTTCGCGGACAGCGCCGCATCATCGGCAACTGTAATGATAGTTATTTCCGTGTGCAGTGCTTTCAGCTGGCTTCTTACCACGCAAAAGATCCCTGCCATGATCAGCGCATTTTTCATGCAGTACGCACATTCACCCACAGCATTCCTGCTCATAGTGTCTTTGATACTGCTGATACTGGGCTGCCTCACAGAGGTCACCTCGCTGATCATCCTTCTGGGGCCCATATTCATGCCTATCGCTCTGCAGTTCGGCATCGATCCGGTGTACTTCGGACTGGTGCTCTGCATGAACTTTGCGCTGGCGAATATAACGCCGCCGGTAGGACTGTCAACAATAGCCGGATGCGCCATAACCAACAAAGACATGGGTATAGAGGATACCTTCCCGTACACCCTTTACGTCATAGGCATTACCGCAGCAGCGGTGCTTCTTGTGATATTCATTCCGGAACTGTCGCTGTTCCTGCCAAGAGTTTTCGGGTAGGTGCGGCATGGTAAGAAGCACAGAAGACCACAAAGTGGTCAACGAGCCCCGCGGAGGCAAAGGTTCCATGAAGCTGCACAGTCTGATGACGGAGGATGAACTGAAAGGTGAGACGACGTTGATCGCCAGGGTGGTCCTTGATCCCTCATCCGAGATCGGATATCACAGACACACAGGTGAAATAGAGACCTACTATGTGATGTCCGGTGAAGGAATGTTCATGGATCAGGACGGAACCGAAAAGCACATTGGGCCCGGCGAGATCGGTGTCATCGAAGAAGGACAGTGCCACGGCATCAGAAATCTCAGCGATGAGGAACCACTGGTAATACTGGCAGTGGTAGTGAACAAAACAGTATAACCACTTCTTTACACAAAATAATAATGGGAAAGGATCGCCACAGGGAACTGTGGCGATCCTTTTGTTTTGCACTGGCTATAGCTATATGGTAAAATAACTGTGTATGGGTCCGGCGTCAGATATCTTGCGGGATCCGATGAAAGGAGATGACATGGGTGATTTGAGAACCATCCGGGTCACAGGGAAGGGGCAGGTCAAACTGAAGCCCGACATGACCAGGATATATGTGACCCTCAGCGGTCTTTACAAGGAATATGCGGAGACCCTCAGCCGGTCTTCGGAAGATACGGACAAGCTTAAGGAACTGCTGGCGGGCTACGGCTTCGACCGCAGGGACCTGAAGACCCTCTCCTTCGATGTGAACACGGAGTACGAGGGATATCAGGAGGACGGCATCTGGAAGCAGCGGTTTGCGGGCTACAGGTTCAATCACGTGCTGAAGGTGGAGTTCGATTCCGACAATGAGCTTCTGGGGAAGATGCTCTACGGATTGGCTAACAGCGATCTGAACCCCGAGATACGCCTCGGATACACTGTCCGCGACAAGGAAGCCGCCAGAAACGAGCTTCTGGGCAGGGCAGTTAAGGATGCCGGGGAGAAGGCGAAGGTGCTCGCAACCGCGGCAGGTGTGGCATTGAAGGACATCTGCACCATCGACTATTCTTGGGGAGAGGCGGACTTTGAAACAAGTCCCATGAGGAACATGATGATGGCCAAGGCAGCAGTCGCGGACGAGACCATGGGGTACTCCATGGACATTGAGCCGGACGACATCCAGGTGTCCGACAGTGTGACCGTGGTCTGGGAGATAGAGTGAACGGCGGTCGCAGTTTCCCTTGACAGTAAAAAAAGCCGGAAGGTATAATTCGAGAAGAGGCGAATCGTGCACGATGCGTAATCCTGAACAGCGGAGGCGCGGGGCGCAGATTCTGGAGGAAAACATGAAATACAGCAGCTTTGAGCAGATCGCGGAGGTCTGCAGGAACAGCGAGACGGTAAAGAAAGTGGCGGTGGCCGGCGCGGCCGACAGGCACGTCCTCGAGGCAGTGATCGAGGCCAGACGTGAAGGTATCGCCGAACCGATACTGGTGGGGGATCCGGAGAAGATCGCCCGGGGGCTGGCCGAACTTGATTGCCAGCCGGACAGCTTCGGGATCGTACCTGCCTTCTCCAACCAGGAGTGCGGTGAGAAAGCCGTGGAACTGGTGAAGGCGGGAAGGGTGGACTTCCTGATGAAAGGCATGATAGAGACCAGGGATATCATGAAACCCCTGGTGGCCAGGGAGAACGGTCTGAACACCGGCCGCACCATGTGCGTCTTCACCTACAACTACGTGCCCCAGATGACCAGGCTTCTGGCCATTGCGGACGGCGGCATGATTCCGTATCCCACCCTTGAGCAGAAGAAGGACATCGTTGAGAACTGCGTGGAATCCCTGCACAAGCTGGGGATCCGACGGCCCACTGTGGCCATTCTGGCGGGCGTGGAGAAGGTCAATCCCAAGATGCCTGAGACCACCGACGCCGCTGCGCTGGTGGAGATGAACAGGAATGGGGAGATAGAGGGCTGCGACATCTACGGGCCCATATCCTTCGACATTTTCATGGACAGGGAGATCGCAGAACACAAGGGCTACGACTGCCCATGCTGCGGCGATTTCGACTGCTGCATCGTGCCCTCCATGGCGGCGGGCAACCTGATGCACAAGGCCATGATAATCTGCGGCGGCACCAAGATGGCGGGAGTCATCGTGGGCGCCAAGGTGCCGGTGGTGCTCTCATCCAGAGGCGCATCGGCGGAGGAAAAATTCGTTTCGATGGCGCTGGCGTCCCTTTTGTCGTAGGCCGGGGCGCGGATGTTTTGCGCAAAACACGTAAGCAGGAGTCTGACAGGCGTTCAGACTTATCAATATAGAGAGGAGCAATCTGATGAAACAGCTTTTGACAGGCGATGAAGCCATCGCCCGCGGCGCATACGAGGCCGGGGTCAGGCATGCTGCGGCATACCCGGGCACACCGTCCACGGAGATCCTTGAGAACATCGCCAACTACGATGAGATCTACGCGGAGTGGGCGCCCAACGAGAAGGTGGCAATGGAATCGGCCATCGGCGCTTCCATGGCGGGAGCCAGGTCCATGGCTTCCATGAAGCACGTGGGAGTCAACGTGGCGGCTGACCCGCTGATGACTTTTTCCTACATGGGAGTTAACGGCGGAGCAGTGCTGGTCACAGCGGACGAGCCGGGAATGTTCAGTTCACAGAACGAGCAGGACAACAGGAACTACGCCAAGATGGGCAAGTTCCCCATGCTGGAGCCCTCCGACAGCCAGGACTGTCTGGACATGGTGAAAGCCGCCTATGAACTGAGCGAGAAATACAACGTGATCTTCATGATCCGTATGGTGACCCGTGTCTGCCACTCCAAATCCCTGGTAGAGGTCGGAGAGAGGAAGGACGTGCCGGTGAAGGAATGGAAACCGGATCCCATGAAGTACGTGGCGCTTCCCGCATACTCCAGGATCCTCAGGGTCCAGATGGAGGACAGGCAGCGCGCCCTGGAGGAGGCCAGCGAAAATTCGCCCTTCAACTATGCTGAATATACGGATGAACTGAGAGACGGCAAGAAGACCGGAGTCATCGCTTCCGGCGCATCCTTCTGGTATGCCAAGGAGGTCTTCGGCGACACCTCCTCCTACCTGAAGCTGGGATTCACCAACCCCATGCCGAAGAACATGATCAGCGAGTTCTGCTCCAGAATGGACGTGGTCTACGTGGTGGAAGAGGATGATCCCTACATCGAGGAATTCTGCCAGAGGCTGGGATTCGCTGTCCACGGCAAGGATACCTTCCCGCCCTACGGCGAGATGACTCCCGACGTGCTCAGAAGGAGCCTGACGGGGGACACGCTTACCGAAGTAAACTACGACCACAGCCTGGTCAACAAGAGGCCGCCGTCGCTCTGCGCGGGCTGCCCCCACAGAGGACTTTTCTACAGGCTGGGCAAGCGCAAGGACATCATGATCTCCGGAGATATCGGCTGCTACACCCTGGCTGCCGGAGCTCCCTATAACGCCATGAATTCCACGGTCTGCATGGGCGCATCCATATCCGTGGGCCACGGCGCTCAGCAGGTGTTCAACCGCGCCGGCGTCAAACGCAAGGTGGTCACCGTCCTGGGCGACTCCACCTTCTTCCACACCGGAGTCGAGTCCCTGATCAACACAGTATACAACCAGTCCAATACCATAAACATCATCCTGGACAACCGTATCACAGGCATGACCGGCCACCAGCAGAACCCGGGCACGGGATACACCGTGAAGGGTGATTCCACCATAGCCATCAACATCGAAGAGCTGGTGAAGGCCATCGGCATCCGCCACGTGAAGGTCATCGATCCAAACGATCTGAAGGCGGTGGACGAGGCTCTGGACAGCTTCATGGATCTGGACGAGCCTTCCGTCATCATCACCAGGTGGCCCTGCGTGCTCAAAAAATTCTCCCAGGAAGATCTCAGCGAGTTCGAAGGTCTTTTCCAGACCAAGGACGTGGTGGATCCTGAGAAGTGCATAGGCTGCAAGCTCTGCCAGAAGACCGGCTGCCCGGCTCTCATATTCAGCGCAGAGGACAAGAAGGTCACCATCAACCGCACAGACTGTGTGGGCTGCGACGTATGCAAGCAGGTATGTCCCACAGGCGCTATCCTTAAAGAAAGTGAGGCGAATTAAGATGACGAAGAACATTCTTTTGACAGGAGTAGGCGGACAGGGGACTATCCTCGCCGCCAAGATGCTCACCATCGGCCTCATGGAATCCGGATACGACGTGAAGATGAGCGAGATCCACGGCATGAGCCAGAGAGGCGGAAGCGTCACCTCACAGGTCAGATATTCAGAAGAAAGGGTCTGCAGCCCGGTCATTGAGAAGGGCACGGCGGACATCATCGTCTCCTTCGAGAAGATGGAGGCTCTCCGCAATCTGGACTATCTGAGACCGGAGGGCGGAGTTGTGGTCATTAATAACGTGGAGATCCCCTCCATGACCAACCTGACCGGTGAAGAGAAATACACAGAGGGAATCGAGGAGATAATCGAAGGCGCTGCCTCCAAGGTGATCTCCGTAGACGCCACCAGACTGGCCGGCGAGCTGGGCTCCGTGAAGGCGGCCAACGTGATCCTTCTGGGGACCCTGGTGAAGTCCATGGGTCTGGACCACATCGACTGGGACGACATCATCAGACGCAATGTAAAAGAGAAATTCATCGACCTTAACTTAAAGGCCATCAAGCTGGGAATGGACCTGGCGAAGTAAGTTTTCGTGCAAAACATCCAAGGAGGACCCACATGTCCATCAAACAGCTAGTCATAAACCCGGGCTCCACCAGCACTAAGCTTGCAGTCTTCGAGGACGACAGGCAGGTGCTGGAGAAGTCCATATCCCATCCTGCCGAGGAGCTTAAGCAGTTCCCGGATCTCTACGACCAGGTACCCTACAGACTGGAAGCCATAAGGGGCTTCCTCAGGGATAACGGGCTGAAGCCCTCTGACTTCGACGTGATCATGTGCAGAGGCGGTATGGTCTGGGGCATCGGAATGGGCGGCTTCAGGGTAAACGAGGCTCTGGCCGAGACCCTGAGAAACGAAGAGTACACCTCGCCCCACGCCTCCAACCTGGGAGGCATCATGGGACACATCCTGGCGGAGGAGGGCGGCATAGACGCCTACATCTACGATGCGGTGACCGCTGCCAGTCTGCCTAAGTTCGCGGCGATCACAGGATTCCCGGAGATAGTCAGGCGCTCCAGCTGCCACGTGCTCAACATGCACGCCATGGCGGAGCAGTACGCGGCGGATCACGGTCTGGACTACGCTTCCCAGAGACTTCTCATAGTCCACATGGGCGGAGGAATCTCTTACTGCGCCATGGATCACGGCCAGATCATCGATTCCATCGGAGACGACGACGGCCCATTCTCACCGGAAAGAGCCGGATTCACTCAGATCCTTCCCATCGTGAAGATGTGCTACTCCGGAGAATACACCTATGCCGAGATGAAGCAAAAGATCCGCGGCAACGGCGGCTTCAAGGCCTACTTCGGCACATCCAGCATGCGCGACATCGAGAAGATGGTGGAGGATGGCGATCCAAAAGCCACGCTGTTGTACGATGCGGAAGCCTACCAGATCGCAAAGGGAATATGTGAGCTTTCCGTAGCCTTCAAGGGAGACGTGGACGCCATAATCCTTACGGGCGGCCTGGCATATTCAGAGCGCCTCACATCCAAGATATCCGAGTACGTGAAGTTCATAGCCCCCATCTACATCTACCCGGGCGAGAACGAGATGCTGGCCCTGGCCAGAGGCGGCGTCAGAATAATGAACGGCACCGAGCGTGCAAAAGAGTTCGATCTTCAGGATATCATCGAGGCCAACAAGCCCATCGTGTAGAATGAGTCGAGGCGGGTTCTGCCAAGACGACGAGATAATTGTTAACGCTAAAAAAGCAAATATACATCGGAGGACCACATGAGAAGACACATGAGCAGAATCGCAGTTATTCTTGCAGTACTCATGCTGCAGTTTCTGGTGCCCTTTGAGGTGATGGCACTGGATACTCCTGAACAGGAGGAACAGCATGACACCGTTGAGCAGACGGATGCACTGCTTAACGGTCACGAGGATGAAGTTGAATTCAGTCCTGAAGTATCTGCACTTCTTGGTTCTTTGAATGACGTTGAAGAGGGGCAGGGAGAATATCCCGAGCCTCTTTTTCAATTGTCGGACAAAAGAAACGAGAAAGATGCAAAACACTTCCTGAACAGCGACAGAACCTTCACCGCGGTGAAATACCCATTCGCAGTACACTACCAGTTGTCTGAGGAGGGTGAATACCTTGACATAGATAACAGGCTGATAGTGAAATCCATTGGAGAGCAAACGGAAGATGAACTGCTGCTCGCGTCAGCTCTCGCGGGTAAAGAACAGGCCGATTCACTGTCTTTTTTCCCAACAGCATCTCCCATAAAGGCAGCCATAGCTCCTGACACGGGCTCTAGATATATTGCAGCCATAGAACACGACGGTCACATCCTCTCCTGGAACTATGAGGAGGTCCATGAAGGACTGTATGCGGAATTGACTGAGAATATCACTGAACAGGGAAGTGATCCGGGTGGTCTCACGGAGGAACCGCTTCCTACGAATACTGAGGAAGATATGAGACTGTGAAAGTTTTTCTGTAAAAATGAAATAGCTAGTTCAATAAGGACTTCCTGTGATATACACTTAATCATAGGAGGTCCTTTAAAATGGGAACA
>CAJOKT010000046.1 GCA_905235115.1 uncultured Peptostreptococcaceae bacterium | reverse complement strand
CGCTTGCCATACACACTCGCACATTGGATTCGGCTGGCATTTTGTAGTTTCCCGTCCTGTCCTTCTTGAGCGGAAGATCGAAGCCTGATTTATTTCTCATCACTTCATTGGTATCCCTGCCGTAACGTTTATCGAGAAAAAACGCATAGCAGTTCTGACAGCCTTCGCTGTATTTGTGGCAGCCGTGCCACGGATTCCATACCAGATCATGTCTATCCATGTGTGTACCTCATTTCATATATCCTGCAAAATATCTATTTGCCATTCTGACATCTATCTCGCAGCCACAACTACCCGACATCTAACTCGGCAACGGGGCATAGTGACATCTATCGCGGCAACGGGGCTCTCACACTTTTTGACCCGAATTGCCCTCGGATAAGTTACCGCAGAGTGCTCTACCTGTCCGATGACAAATTTGCTCGATTGCCCGAAAACCGCAGTATTACTGGGCTTTCGCGGCTATTTTCCTTCCACCCTTGACATCAATACATGCACCGTATGGCAGAACATGTCCACCGGCTGGGCCTCGCGGAACAGATAGCCCCTCTCCCCCAGGTACTTCACATCCCTTGCGAGAGTTGCGGGATCACACGACACGTAGACGATCCTGTCAGGGCCTGCCTCCACCACCGCCTCCAGCAGTTTTTCATCGCAGCCTGCCCTGGGCGGGTCCAGGAAGACCACGTCCGCGTGATCGATCTTAATGACCGGCTCCTTTGGAACCAGGCGGTTTTCTCCGTCATAGCCCATCTTGGGTCTGATCCCCAGAACTGCCGGCAGTTCTTCCTCCGCCTTGCCCTGGATGTATCTGGTGCAGACTATTCCGTTGATCACCGAGTTTCTGTTAGCGTCCAGCACCGCCTGCTTTATCGTTTCTATGCCCAGGACCAGGCCGTCATTTCCCACTGTTTTCGCAGCAAGAAGCCCAATGGTCCCCACACCGCAGTAAAGGTCCAGCACAGTCTGCCCTTCCTTTATGTCCGCATACTCCACGGCTTTGTTGTAGAGTTTTACGGTCTGCACCGGATTGACCTGGTAGAAAGAGTCTCTGGAGATCTCGAACTTCAGTCCTTCCGCCTCATCACGGATTATGGATCTGCCTGCCACCAGTTCCTCGTTTATGAAAATGCTCTCAAGATTGTATCCGGAGCCTTCATTCATGTATTCGCAGAGTTCCTCCAGGTGCGGTACATCTTCTGTCCCCGCATCGAGCACCGCCATCATCTCTCCGGTTCCGAATGACATCTTTACGGTCATGCCCGAGATTTTGCCCCTGTTGCCATAGTCTGCCAGATAACTTCTCAGACCATCGGCCGCTCCCATGACCTCGTCCCTCTGGATCCTGCAGTCCGGGCAGTCCCTCACGGTGTGCGTCTTTCTCGCAAAAAATCCCACCTCGCCATTGGGTCCCACCTTGAACTCAGCCTTGTTCCTGTATCCGAAGGGACTGTCCATTCCTATGATTGGAAGGACCTTAGGATCTCTGATCCCGCCAAGTCTGCTGAGCTTATCTCTCACCCAGCCCTCTTTGATGCGAAGCTGAGCATCATACCGGAGTCCGCCGAGGGGGCAGCCTCCGCACTCCCCAGAATACGGGCAAAAGTCTTCACCTCTCAGTTCCGAAGGCTCAGTTATCTCCAGACGATCCGCCAGAGCGTAATTCTTTTTTGCCTTGGCTATCCTGGCCCTGACTGTGTCTCCCTTTACACATCCGGAAACGAATACCACTTGGCCATCGGTCCTTCCGATGCCGTTTCCATCAGAGCTCATATCGTCAATATGCAATTCTATTATTGTTCCCTTTTCCATGTCAGACCTATTTTCAAAACATAGTCAAAGGAGGTGGGGCATCCCCCACCTCCAAGAAGTAACGATTATATTATTTCCGTATCCACGATACCTGCAGGACGCATGTGTGGCTCCATCAGTTGCCGCCTGCGGGTCTCTCGCTGCTGGTCTCAAACTCAGCGATCTCCCTCTTTGTCCTTGCAAGGTCTCCCGGATTGACGCTCTCCTTGTAAGCTTTTTCGTAGCGCTCGCGCCTCTCCTTGATGGCTTCGTTAAGGATCATATCCTTGACCTTCATGAGTCTGGTCTGGTTGGATCTCTCGTTCTCGTCAAGTTTCATCCTTATATACCTTATGGTCATCTCAAGCTGGGGGATCTTAACATACTCCAGGGCGTTGACCCTTCTTCTGGTACGCTCAAGTTCCGCCGCAAGCATCTGGGCCTCCTTCTCCTTGGCCGCAAGCTGCAGCATCAGGGGAAAGATCCCGGAAAGATCGTCCAGCGCAAGGTCCAGTTCCCCTGAAGTATCCGCATAGCCGTATGGATAGATATCCGTAGGGTCCTCCGCGGTGGTCCTGAAATTGAAGACAGGCACGTCGACACTCATGACGTTCTGACTGCCCACCTCAAGAACTACTCCCTGCTTGGGGTACATCAGCGCTTCTTCAAGGTTCTCCTTGCTCATGACAGCAGATGCGATGGAAAAACTGTCGTAGACCGATATGAGCTGTTTCTCCACCTCGTCCCTCAGTTCCTTGTTCTGTCTAGCAAGATCCAGGAACTCCTTCATGAGCTCGTCCCTCTTGTCTTTAAGGAGCTTATGCCCCCTTATGGACGTATCCAGGCGCTTCTTCAGCGAAGAGAGCATCATTCTGGTTGGATTAACATTTAATCTTTCCATTTTGCCTCCCCGACAGCTTACTCAGCGTCTGTCTGTTCTCCATAATACTGGTCAAGATACTGGTCCTTGATACGCTTAAGTTCCGCCCTCGGAAGTATGCGCAAAAGATCCCAGCCCAGGTTCAGGGTCTCTTCGATGGACCTGTCGGTCTCGTAACCCTGGGAAACATATCTCTTTTCGAATTCCTGTGAGAACTCGGCGTACTTAAGGTCTACCTCAGAAAGAGCGGATTCACCCAGGATGGCTACCAGCTCCAGGTTCTGCTTACCTTTTGCGTAGGCCGCGAACAGCTGGTTCATGGTGTCAGCGTGATCCTCACGGGTCTTGCCCTTACCGATACCCTTGTCCTTAAGTCTGGAAAGCGAAGGCAGCACGTCGATAGGCGGCTGGATGGCTTTGCGGTAAAGGTCACGGGACAGGATGATCTGACCCTCCGTAATGTATCCGGTAAGGTCCGGGATCGGGTGGGTCTTGTCCTCTTCAGGCATGGTCAGAATGGGGATCATGGTGATGGATCCGGAGCATCCCTTCTTCCTGCCTGCTCTCTCATAGAGGGTCGCAAGGTCAGTATAAAGATAGCCGGGGTATCCTCTTCTGCCGGGGACCTCCTTCTTAGCGGCGGAGATCTCTCGGAGAGCCTCAGCGTAGTTGGTGATGTCCGTCATGATGACCAGAACGTGCATGCCGAGGTCGAAGGCCAGATATTCAGCGGCTGTAAGGGCCATTCTGGGTGTGGCGATACGCTCTACGGCAGGGTCGTTGGCCAGGTTCATGAACATTACCGTTCTGTCGATGGCTCCTGTTCTTCTGAAGTCGCTGGCAAAGAATTCGGCCTCTTCATAGGTGATCCCTATGGCGGCAAATACTACGGCGAAGTTACCTGCATCAGATCCGATAACCTTGGCCTGTCTGGCTATCTGGGCTGCCAGATCCGCATGGGGAAGTCCTGACGCGGAGAATATCGGAAGTTTCTGTCCTCTTACAAGTGTGTTCAGTCCGTCGATGGCGGATACTCCCGTCTGTATGAACTCAGCAGGGTAGTCACGGGCGGCGGGGTTCATGGGCAGGCCGTTGATGTCCAGCATCTTGTCCGGAATGATGTCCGGACCGCCGTCGGTAGGTCTTCCCATTCCGTCGAACACTCTTCCCAGCATATCCTTTGATACCGCAAGTTCGGTGCCGTGGCCCAGGAACCTTACGGTAGATTCCTTCAGGTTGATTCCCGTGGAAGCTTCGAACAGCTGGACCAGGGCATTATGCCCGTCTATTTCCAGCACTTTGCAGAGCCTCACTTCTCCGGATGGGAGAAGTATCTCTCCCAGTTCGTCGTAGGTAACGTCTTCTACGTCACGAACCAGCATCAGAGGTCCTACTACTTCACTGATCGTTCTGTATTCCTTAATCATCCTCTTCAGCCTCCTTCTGTGTAAGCTCCTTTATTTCACTGGTGATCTCACCGACCAGTTCATCATATGCGTGATCCACGTTTTCCTCTTCGATGTACTTGAACCGGCCGATGTCTTCTCTCTCGGGAAGGGCCGCAAGTTTGGAGAAGGATGCTCCCTTCTTGATGGCTTCCTGGCAGAGGTCGTAGTAGGTGAGTATGAGCTTCAGCAGCTTGTACTGCTTGTTCATGGAGCTGTAGGTATCCACCTCATGGAAAGCGTTCTGGTGGAGATAGTCCTCTCTTATGGACTTGCAGACCTCCAGCTTCATTCTGTCCTCAAAGGACAGGGAGTCTACGCCTACCAACTGAACGATCTCGTTTAATTCCGCCTCCTCCTGGAGAAGGTGAAGAGTTCTTGCTCTCATCTTCGGGAAGTCCGGTGAAACGTTTTCTCTGTACCACTTTTCAAGCTTATCCACATACAGGGAGTAGGACTGCAGCCAGTTGATGGCCGGGAAGTGTCTCGCATAGGCAAGTGAGGAATCCAGGCACCAGAACACCTTGACGATCCTTAAGGTCGCCTGGGAAACCGGCTCTGAAATGTCTCCTCCCGGAGGAGATACGGCTCCGATAACGCTGAGAGCTCCGGGACGTCCTTCACGTCCGATGGAGATGGTGCGTCCTGCTCTCTCGTAGAACTGAGCGAGACGGGATGCCAGATATGCGGGGTAACCTTCCTCGCCTGGCATCTCCTCAAGTCTTCCGGACATCTCACGGAGAGCCTCCGCCCATCTGGATGTGGAGTCAGCCATGAGAGCCACGGAATAACCCATGTCTCTGAAATATTCAGCAATGGTGATGCCTGTGTAGACCGAAGCTTCACGGGCAGCTACCGGCATGTCGGAGGTGTTGGCGATGAGCACCGTACGCTTCATCAGGGATTCTCCCGACCTGGGGTCCTTCAGCTCAGGGAACTCCATGAGTACGTCTGTCATCTCATTTCCGCGCTCTCCGCAGCCGATGTATACCACTATGTCCGCATCCGCCCACTTGGCCAGCTGGTGCTGTACAACGGTCTTTCCTGAGCCGAATGGTCCGGGTACCGCCGCAACGCCGCCCTTGGCGATGGGGAACATGGTATCGATTACTCTCTGTCCCGTGATCAGCGGAACGTCGGGAGTAAGTTTCTCTTTATATGGTCTGCCGCGTCTGACAGGCCATTTCTGCATCATGGTGAGTTCCTTAAGGTCACCGGCCTTCATGTTTTCCGCCGGAAGATCCTCGGTAAGTCTGATGCCCGCGATCTTTTCCTCAACAGTGAACTCGCCGGGTTTGATCCACTCTACAGTTCCCTTGATGCCGTAGGGCACCATGATCTTGTGGACCACCAGGACCGTCTCGTCAACTGTACCGATCACGTCGCCGGACTCCACCTCATCGCCTTCCTTGACTGTGGGCACGAACTCCCATTTTTTGCTCCGGTCGAGAGGGGGCACCTTGATACCTCTGGTGATATTGGGTCCTACCCGTCTCACCATCTCCTCCAGCGGTCTCTGGATGCCGTCGTAGATGGTCTCCATCATTCCCGGCCCGAGCTCGACCGAAAGCGGCGTGCCTGTGGATTCAACGGGGGCTCCGGGACCGATTCCTGCGGTCTCCTCATAGACCTGGATAGAGGCACGGTCGCCTCTCATCTCTATGATCTCGCCGATAAGTCCCTGTTCTCCCACGCGGACCACATCGTACATGTTCGCTTCTTCCATTCCCGACGCGACTACGAGGGGGCCGGAAATCTTAAACACTTTTCCCTGGCTCATTAATTGTCACCTCCAAAGAGTATATCTGCTCCGACCGCTCTCTCTACTGACTTCTTCACGGAAGTCATTCCTATCCCGAGAGATCCTTCCTTGCCCGGGATGGGAATTATCGCCGGCAATCTCTGGTCGTTATATTCTTCGACTTCATCCAGCAGATACTGATAGATCTGCTCTGTTATATAGATAATGGCGAAGTCTTCCTTTGCTATCTTTTTCAGGATCTTCCTGGCTTCCGAGGGATCGTCAGTCGGGAAAACATCCAGTCCCACAGCTTTGAAGCCCAGGACCGACTCTCTGTCTCCTATTACTCCGATCTTATACATATGTATCCCTCAGCCTTTCTTTGATGGCCTCGCTGTCCATGCCCGACACCTTGCCGGTCAGGATCATTCTGAGGTCCTTGACCTCGGCTTCCTTGGCTCTCAGGTAGCCTACTATGGGCTCTATGCCGAAGGGCACGTAAAGCGCGTCCTTCACATAGTCCATTCTCTGGTCCTCTATGTACTTTTCCACACCGGGTCGGCCCGCCTTCGTCAGAACGTCGGAAGCTTCATGCTCAACGCCGCTCTCATCAAGGTCGCCTCCCTCCAGGAAAACTCTCTTGAAAAACGCCGCAGGCTTGCCCACTTCCTTAAGTCTTAAGTAGGCGTTTACGTTCAGGGTGTCTATCAGCATCCTGACGTAGCCCTTCAGGAATTCATTTCCGGATTCCTCGGCAGCCTGGTACATATCCTTGTAGCATGCTCTGTCCAGGCGGATATCTATCTCCTGGGGATCCTGAGACCTGGCGAACTGCTCTATGGCATCATCCACCGCGCCTCTCATCTCCACGGTCATGCCCAGGAAATCCCTCTTCCTGACCATGTCCGCCATCTCTTCCTTTGGGATCGAGCCCGAATCCATCAGGATATCGGAACCGTCCGTTCCCAGGAATTCCGCCTTGAGGAGCACCTTCAGATTATGGTAATCGTTGGGGTACTTCAGGAAGTTCAATTCGCTCTCATCAGAGATCACGCTGTATACCTCCCTGTAGGTCTCCTCCAGGTTCTCCGACAGGATCTTTTCGAAGTCTCTGGGGTTTGCCAGTTCCGTTCCGTCTCCGTAGCCGTGGAGGGCCAGCACGTTCATTATATCCTGCACCGTGCGGAGCTCGGTAAGTTTGAGGATCTCCTCATGTGTCAAAAGGTCGGTTTCTCTGGACCTCACTATGACGCAAGGGAAAATATAGTCACTTGCCATGTCACTCCTCCCCGAACAGTTTGCCGGATACCTCTCCCGCTATCTTCGGGCGGATCATGTCGATCTGTGTACCCACAGTGTTGTCTGCATATGTCAGACGGTACCTGATCCAGAAACCGCCTGTCATGGGCTCAGACTCGGGGTTCAGTTCGAATCTCTCCGAATACGGAAAATCTCCGTACTTCTGTTTTCTCAGTTCATCCGTAGCGTCGTTGAGCTTCTCGATGACCTCCTCAGCCACGGAATCGTGTTCTTTCTGATTGAATGTGAGCAGACCGCCGTACATCTCGGAGTTCACTCCGACCCTGACGAGATAGTCCACATATTCCTCCCTGGGAAGATTGACTATCCTGTCGATGGCTCCCGTAAAGCACTCGTCCAGGATCTCCTGTTTCTTCTTCAGGATTATCTTCTTGGCATCGATGGAAGCGACGGAGCGGCATCTTTCAACGATCTTTTCCTTCTCCTCGCTGCCCTTCCTCGCCATGTCAGACGTGATCTTGTCAGCCTTTGCACGAGCCTCTTGAATGATCTGGTCACACTGTTCCTTTGCCTCGGCCAGAAGTGTTTCTCTCTCCTGTTCAGCCTCGGCAAGGATCGTCGATGTGATTTTATCTATGCTCATGGTATTTCCTCTGATTCATTGCGGGATGCCCCGCGGATCTTTTGCTGCAAAACATCCAGGCTCAGTCCTTATGCCGGTATTCTCAGCCAGATAAGGATGGAGACTACGAACGCCAGAATTGCGTATGTCTCTACCATTACGGTGTAGATGATACCCTTTGACATCTGATCGGGACGCTTGGCCATGAGCTGAAGAGCTGAAGCTGCAGCCCTGCCCTGTCCGATACCGGATGCAAATCCTACCACGCCGATGGGTACACCGGCAGCCAGGTAGTACCATCCCTGAGCAACTGTCAGATCCAGCATGGCTCCGCCCAGGAATCCGGTCTTTACCATGATCAGGAAGGCGATTACCACTCCGTAAATGCCCTGTGTTCCGGGAAGAGCCTGCAGAATGAGGGTCCTTCCGAATTTCTTGGGATCACCTGCTACGACTCCGGCTGCCGCCTGTCCGGCTATACCGACACCCATACCTGATCCGCAGCCTGCGCAAGCTGCGATGGCAGCTCCCAATAACGCTAATCCGTTACCATCTGTTAACATTTTTCTTGCCTCCTTAAGAGTTTATAGCTGAATTTTCAACTTTTACATACTTTGTTTTCATCCTGTAAGGATCGAAGGGCTCCCCGCCGTCCACATAGAACTTACCGAAGAATTCCACGAACTGAAGTCTTGCAGAATGTATGAATGCACCGAGAGCATTGATGGCGAAGTTCAGAAGATGTCCGAGAATGAATATCACCACGAACATGATCACTCCTACCACGCTCTTGCCGCCCAGAGCTCCCATGGTGTTCACCACCTGAGCGATGGCTCCCGTGGCCAGGCCCAGGGCCAGTATCCTGGCGTAGGACAAGATATCCGAAAGCCAGCCGGTGATGTTGTACACGTTTGAAAAGCCTCCGATGATCTTGCCGGCACCCTTGCGGTCTCTGCCGCCGGTGAGCAGCAGCCCTGCGATGCCTATGATGGACATCCACTTGCCTATTGGAGCCAGGGACTCTGAGATCATTCCTCCTCCAAGCCACATGATGAGGCCGATGACCGTATCATACCAGAGGAGTATATCGCAGACGAAGTCCGTCACCTTCCCTTCTCTCAGGAGCAGGTATCCCTCTATTCCAAGAGCAAGGAACAGGTGGGCAACGCCCAGCACCAGAGAAATTAGGAGAAGGGTCAGAGGGTCATCCAGAGGATCAAACCACAGGGGTTTGATATCTATGGTCTTTCCGAAGAAGGTCTCCGCCACAACTTCGAAGGCATTTCCGAACCAGCCCCCGAAAAGCGCTCCGAAGACGAAGGTTGATATGCCGCAGTAGAACAGCATGGTCACCATCTTCTTCATGCTTCCCTCAAGATTGTATTTTTTGAGGACGATGCCCAGGACCACGATCATTATCAGTCCATACATGGCGTCGCTGAACATCATTCCGAAGAACACTATGTACCAGAGAGCGAATATGGAGGTGGGATCGAAGCTTCCGTAGGCCGGAAGAGAATACATTTCCGTGATCCCCTCCAGGGGCGTGAAGAATCCGGGATTCTTCAGAAGCACCGGAGGAGTATCCTCCTCTTTCGGATCTTCAAACTCATATACACATCCCAGACTGTCCAAAAGAGCCTTGACGCTCTCCTCCCTGTTCACCGGTATCCAGCCTTCCAGGAAAAATGTCTTGTCCGTTCTGAGCAGTTTGTTTCTGGCCTTTCTCTTTTCCAGCTCCACCGCCATGAGATCGTAATAATCTTCGATCACGTCCTTTTGTGAGGCGATGGCTGCGATCTCTGAATAGACCTTGTCTCTTTCAGCCTCGAGGCCGGCCTTTCTTGACTGATTGCTCTCGATGTTTTCCTTTACCGTGCCCTCACGGTCCTTCAGCTCCAGTGGCTGGAACCCCTGATCCTTAATGGCCGGGACGATTTCTTCAGCTTTGTCTTTGGGCAGGATCAGAGCCAAAAACCTTCTGGACTTGTCCTCGCTGATCTGCTTCATGACGTAGCGGTCTGTCACAGCCGATACGGTCTGTTCCATGGCTGCGGGATCGAATACCGCAGGAAGGGCACCCATGAGGACCATGGTATCCCTGGTCTCCAGCTGATCCAGGGGAACATCGAATTCCGTCCATGGCTCCAGCATGAGGTCATCCACGTCGATCCTGTTGATCTCTTCCCGTTCCTGCCTGAGCTTATCGTTCAGCCCGATCAGCCGTTCTATCAGTTCCTCCGCGGTTCCCTTAGCAGAAGGAATGAACTGGGCCTCTTCGGCGGAAACTATCCTTCTGGTCTTGAAAAGCGGCTTCTTGAGCCCGCCGTACTCAACCACCACGTCCAGCGCCTGCTGGGCTCTGGTGACTTTTCCTTCGTAGTAGGCGATCTTCTCCGGCACATAGTCCGGATAGACGTTCTCCTTCCAAAGATCGTCTGATAGTTTGTAGCTCTGGTCTCTGATCTCGACGGCTTCCAGTTCGATCAGTCTGTCCAGAAGTTCTCTGCGGTTCTCCTTCAGACTGATGACTGAGATTTTTTGCATCTTAACTATCGACACCGGATCTCACTATCCTTTCCACGATGTAGTCTATGACTTCATCTTTTTTTGCTTCGGCTTTTGCGGCCATCTTCTCGGCATCCAGCCTGGCCTGCTCCATGGAGGAGTCATATTCCCGGTCGGCTTCGTCCATGCCTTCCCGGATGAGAGAATTGTATGTCCTAGAAGCGGCCTCCTCCGCGTCGGACACCATCTTCTCAGCCTCAGCTTTCGCCACCATCTTCCTGGCTTCCAGCTTCGCATCCCTCTTCAGGGATTCGGAATCATCTTCAGCCTTTCTGATGGCGGTCAACTCTTCATTAAACACAGCGTTTCTCCTTTCAGAGTGCATAACCTAAAACGCAAGCCGGGTATGCCCCGGCAAGAAGTCACTTCTGCAGCCTCCGCGTTTCAAACTGTAACACCTCGCAATTGTATTATATCATGTTTTCGATTCTTGTACAAGTTTCAGTACAATGTTTCGCTCTGTCGCATCTTTAAAGCGATCTCTTCTATCTTTCTGAGGCGGCCGTTGATGCCGGATTTTTTGAGCGGCGGATCGCACATTTCGCCCAGGGCCGCGATTGTGGCGTCCGGATGCTCCAGCCTGAGTTCTGCTGCCTCCCGCAGCTTCGGATCCAGTGACTTAAGGCCCCTTAGGTCTGCGATCTTCCTGATGGCCTCCACCTGCCTCATGGCAGTGTCCACCGCCCTGTCCAGATTGGCGGAATCGCAGTTGATCTCACGCTTGGCAGTGCTGACCAGACCCTTCTTGATCCTGATGTCTTCCATCCTGAGCATGCTGCCTGAAGCACCCATGATTGCCAGTATGTCGGAGACGTAATCTGCCTTCTTCATGTAGACCACATATCGGCTCCCCCGTTTCACCACCTTCGCCTGCATGTCGGTGAAAGAGTTTATGACTTTCCGGAGGTCATTGGCCACCCCTTCAGTCCTGATGGCGAATTCAAGGTGGTAGGACTTGGCCGGGTCCGACATGGTGCCGGTGCCCAGAAAAGCCCCTCTCAGGTATGCTTTTCTGTCAGCCTTGGCTTTCAGAAGTTCATCGTAGATACCGTCATAGAGATAGTCCCGTCCTCCTCTGATCCTGACGATGCCGCATTCACGGAGTATCTGCTCCGCCCTTTCCTGCCGCCCGAGGATCAGGTGATAACTGTTTCCCGAAGCCTTCCTGTTGCGGCCAACGCCGCCCCCTTCATATACTTCCAGGTCACAGTCCACCGCAAAATACTCCTTTACGAGTTTCTTCATATGCCTTGCGACGGCGGCCTGATCCGTTTCCAGTTCTATCATGTAGCTTCCATCCGGATACAGTTCGATGTCCGCCGAGGTCCTTATGTAGGCTGCGATCTCGGAGAGCATGCAGCTTTTTTTATCCACATCAAGCCGTGCAAGTTCGTTTTTTGTCTCCGATGCAAAAGACATGCTTCTCCTTTCCGTGGAGTGTCGCAGTCTTGTGACGCACTCCCACCTCCGTGTAATAAAATATTACCACTAAGGCATAAATAATACAATCGCGCAGAGGAAAATGTATTGTATACATGATTTTCCGGGAACGGATCTGCAGGCAGGGCGAAATTGGGGTTCTGCCCTGCATGAGGGCTAATTATTTCCTGCAGGCAGGGCGAAGTTGGGGTTCTGCCCTGCCTGTGAGCTGATTTTTTCCTACAGGCAGGGCGAAGTTGGGGTTCGGCCCTGCCTGTGAGCTGTTTTTTTCTACAGGCAGGGCGAAATTGGTTCTCTGCCCTGCCTGTGAGCTGTTTTTTTTCTACAGGCAGGGCGATAACAGGGTTCGGCCCTGCCTGTGAGCTGATTTTTTCCTACAGGCAGGGCGATAACAGGGTTCGGCCCTGCCTGAGGGCCGGTTTTTTCCTGCAGGCAGGGCGACGGGCCCGTTTCAGCACGTCTTACTTTCAGATAACTGCTCTCGAGGCGCAGTCCTTGTAAAGCCACAGCGGCAAACGCCGGCGGTCACCTCGCCAACGCAGAAGTTCATAAAAAAGAAGGGCGGTCTCCCAAGGTCATCAGTCTGGCCTTGGGAGGCCGCCCTCCATCGGCTTGCGCCTTAATGTTCATTTTACTGTCTGGGCTTAAGTCCGAGGATCTCTCTGGCCTCGTCAGGAGTAGCGATCTCTCTGTTCATGAGTTTGGCCATCTGAACTACTCTCTCTACCATCTCGCCGTTGGACTTGGCAAGTACACCCTTGGACATGTATACGTTGTCCTCGAAGCCTACACGAACGTGTCCGCCCAGAGCGATGGTGGCAGCAACGATGTTCCAGCAGTTCTTGCCGATTCCCGTTGCAGTCCAGGTGGATCCCGGAGGAACTGAGCCTGCCATGAACACCAGGTCTCTTACTGTAGCTGTCATCTGTACTCCGAGAACGAAGTCAAAGTGCATGGGATAGTCTATGTGCCCCTTCTTGGCAGCTTTGAGGGCCAGGTCGATCATGCCCTTGTCGAATACTTCGCACTCAGGCTTGATTCCTCTTTCCTTCATGATGTCGCCGAAGTTGGCGATGGTATTGTCTGTGTTGATGAAGATCTCGTCTCCTCCGAAGTTGCAGGTCCCGCAGTCAAGAGTTGCCATTTCGGGGGTGGGAGTGATCTCGGTGGACTGGAGTCTCTCAAGGTCTGTCATTCCAACAGCTCCGCCTGTGGAAGGCTGGATGATGACGTCGGGGCACACCGCTCTGATGGCGTCAACGCATTCCTGGAATCTTCCCTTATCCTGTGTGGGTGTCCCGTCATCCCATCTAACATGAAGGTGGATAAGAGCCGCGCCTGCATCATAAGCTGACTTTGCTTCTCTTACGATCTCCTCTACTGTGTAGGGAACGGCAGGGTTGTTTTCCTTGGTAACTTCGGCGCCGCAAATGCAGCAGCTGATAATGAGTTTTTCCATTTTTGTCTCCTTTGCAACAAGAAATATAATGAATAAAATATTGAACTATCGGTGCCCGGCACGGCCGGTTCTTTGCCACTCGTCATTATACCACTAAAGGTCCCTGTGTTCAAGGGTGACTCTCATGCCTTCCTCCCTGAAAAGCCTCGCGAACTCGTTGGCGATGACCACGGACCTGTGGTGGCCGCCGGTGCAGCCCACCGCCATGGTCATGCTGTACTTGCCTTCCTTGATGAAGTGGGGGATTATGATCCTCATGATCTCCATGTATCTGTTGATAAAGGTCTGGGTCACTGATGGGCGCAAAACATACGACTCCACTTTTTTGTTGTTTCCCGTAAGTTTTTTGAGGGAGTTTACATAGAAGGGATTGGGTATGAACCTGGTGTCCACTACCCAGTCAGCCTCGGTGGGGATGCCGTTCTTGTAGCCGAATGACATGATGTTCACCACGAAGGCCCTCTTTTCCTTGTTCTGGGAGAATATCTTCTCCATGGCGGAATTGAAGTCCGCCACCTTGGTCCTGGACGTGTCTATGATGTAGTCCGCCTGAGCCCTTATCTCGCTTAAGATCTCCCGCTCTCTTGCGATGGCCTCCCTTGTCACAGGCCCGTTGACCATGGGGTACATCCTTCTGGTCTCGTTGTAGCGCCTGATCAGCACCTCGTCGGATGCCTCGATGAACACGGTCTTCACGTTGATGTCGTCCATGGCCTTGAGCTCGGCTATGACGTTCTTCAGATCGTTGAAAAAAGCACCGCCTCTCACGTCCACCACGAATGCCGCCTGCTGGATCTGCTTCTTGCCGGTGATGCTCAGTTCGATGAAATTCTTGATCAAGGTAGGCGGGATGTTATCGATGCAGTAAAACCCCTTGTCCTCGAACCAGTCGCAGGCCTTGGTCTTGCCCGCTCCGGAAAGTCCCGTGATTATGGTTATGTCCATTATCTCTCCTCTTCCTGAACTATGTTTACTATCCTCTCCGGGTCCAGCCCCGCTTCAAGCGCTCTCAGAAGCTGCGGCATGAACATTCCCACGTTTTCAGGCACGTGGGCATCGGAGCTTATGACGAATCTCACGTCGTATGGCTCTGCCTGCCTGATCTCCTCCGCTGTAAGGTGGGGGTGCTTGCCGTTGATCTCCATGAGGGTCCCGGTCTTTTCGCAGGCCCGGGCGATCTCCGGTATGTCGAAGGGTCCCTTGTCTCCGGGGTGTGTCAGTATCTCGATATGGTGACCGTTCTCCTCCGCGTGGAACAGGGTGTTAAGTATCATGTCAGTGTTCTGCACCATGAGGCTTTGGCTTCTCAAGCCCAGCCTGTTGGCTGCTGCCCCCGCTCCCAGCACCGCGAAGTGGAAGCCTGCAAGCACCAGGTCCAGGGCCTCCCAGTCGTCATCGTTTATGTCCACGTACGGCGGCTTCAGGATGGTGTTGGCCTCCACCCCGAGAAGGACCTTGACTTCCGGGAAGACCTTTGCGGCCTCCTCAATATCCGCTCTCATCTCCGGGATCCTCGCCATCTTCATTCCGTAGAAATAGTGCCCCGGCCCGTGATCCGTTATGGCAATGGACTTCAGTCCCTTCTCATGGGCGGCTCTCACATTGTCCAGTATGCTTCCCTTTCCATGGGAATAGGTGGTGTGGGTGTGATGATCCCACAGCATCCTGTATTTAGCGGCTTGATCTCTGAAATCCGTCACTTAGCGCTCCTTATTACCCTTACCTCCGGCTCCAGGGTGACTCCTGAAGTCTCAAAGACCTTTTGCTGCACAAGCTCTATCAGGCGCAAAATATCCGTGGCCGAGGCCCCGCCGGTGTTGACGATGAATCCTGCGTGCAGCTCGGATACCTCTGCTGCACCGACGGCTTCACCTTTTAAGCCTGCGTCCTCTATGAGCTTCCCCGCAAAATGCCCCTCCGGTCTCTTGAATGTGGAGCCGGCCGAAGCGAAGTTCAGGGGCTGCTTTTCGGTGCGGGCCCTGGTGAAATCGGAGATCCTGTCCTGTATATCTTCCTGCTTGTCCCTGAAAAGGGAAAAGACCGCGGATGTGATTATATATCCGTTGTCCATGAATGCTGAATGCCTGTAGCCGGGAGTCACCTCGTCCTTTGTGAAGTCCCTCTCATCCATGCCGTCCGGAGACACCGCATGGACTGACTGCAGCACCTTGCCGGTCTCGTAGCCGTAGGCTCCGGCATTCATGAAAACCGCTCCTCCCACGGAACCGGGTATGCCGGTAAGTCCTTCCATACCGGAAGCCGACCAGGGCTCCTGAGCTGTCATTCTGGCCACTCTGGAAATGAGAGCTCCCGCCCCTGCCCTGCAGAGGATGTTGTCGTCATCCTCGGGGGACACCCATATGTCGATGTCGCCGAATTCCGGCGCCAGATTGTCCGGTCTGATGACCGCTCCTTCGTAGACTCCGTCCTCGAAAAGAGTGTTGGAGCCGTTTCCCAGAATGACGTGAGGCACCTGAAGTTTCGTGGCTGCCCTGAGCGCGGCCTTCAGTTCCTCCACCGTGGAAGGCTCCACGAAAAGCTCCGCGTATCCCCCTGCCCTGAAGGAGCAGTACGAAGCCATGGATACATTCTCCCTGATCTTCGTCTCAAGGGAGGGACATATCTCATTCAGTTTTCTTTTCAGGTCCTTCAATTCCATAGGGTTCAGCTGCCTTTCCGAAGACTTCACTCTTGTCGATACCGTATTTTGAGAAGTCCTCATATGTGATTGTATTTGTTTCTATTTCTTTTTTCTTAAGTGAATTGTTGACTCCTCTCGAGCAATAGGTGTAGATCACCGCGAACAGCGGCACACCCAGGATCATGCCGGGGAATCCGAACAGTCCGCCGCCCACTATGATGGCGAACATCACCCAGAAACTGGCCAGACGGGTGGTCTTGCCCAGGATCTTCGGTCCGATTATGTTTCCGTCCACAGTCTGGAGAGCAAGAGTCAGGATGATGAACTTCAGGGCTGCCACAGGGCTGATGATCACCAGCAGGAGCGCGCTTGGCACAGCTCCGATGATGGGTCCGAAGAACGGGATTATGTTGGTGATCCCGATGATGACCGAGATCAGTTCCGCCATGGGTATGGCCAGGATCCTCATCAGTATGTAGCATAGTATCCCGATTATGAGGGAATCGATGACCTTGCCGGAGATGAAACCGCCGAAGGTGGTGTTGGTCAGTCTTCCCAGTTCGAACAGCTTTTCCGCCCTGTCCTCGGAGAAGACAGCCAGTATCAGTTTCCTGCCC
Source organism: uncultured Peptostreptococcaceae bacterium (assembly GCA_905235115.1). GTDB lineage: Bacteria > Bacillota > Clostridia > Peptostreptococcales > Anaerovoracaceae > RUG754. The sequence continues at coordinate 3,924 of CAJOKT010000046.1, read as the reverse complement.
TGAGCGATGAACTTCTCCTTGGAGTTCAAAACATAGACGCAGATGATCATGGCTATGAAGAAATTGGCTACGCCCTTTATGGTGGATACCACTCTGGAGGAGATGAATGTGACTATCTCACTGGAAGCCGGAAGCACCTTCTCCTGGAAAAGTGTCATGACCCGCTTCTCGAATTCATCCATGTTGTTGGCGATGTACTGGATGACCTGATTGTCAGAACTCTCGCCGTTCTCTATGAGCTCCTCTGTCTGGCGGAAATACGCGGGAAGCCTGTCCACCAGACTCACTATGCTGTCGTAAAGGCTCGGTATGATGAGCATAATGAATCCTACAAGTACGGCTACCATGACGACTATTGCTATCACCGTGGCCGCCACTCTGGATAACCTAAAGGCTTTACGGGCTGTCTTGGTCTTTGGCTTGATCAGCTTGTAGACCCATCTGACCATCATGTTGTAGATGGGGCAAAGCAGATAGGCCATGATCATGCCGATATAGAAGGGCATGAGTATGCTGTTTATATTGTTCCAGGCATCCCTGACCACGCTGAAGTGGGTTATGAAATGAGAGCATATGATAAGCGCCAGGCCCACCAGGAATATGGTGGATCCGACCTTGAAGTATTCTCCATTTCGCCATGTTTTGATGCTGAACTTTCCGGGTTCACGTGCCATGGTCAATCCTCCGAATATGGTTCTTCGCTTGTCTGAAGCGCTATTTTAACAAATATAGTATACCACAAAGCCGTTTGCCTGGAAACTTAAATTGTGATATAGTCTAAACTGTCCGGCACATTTTGTCCGGACAGCGCAAAAAACCTGCCCCGGGGTCTCCCGGGCGACCCGAATGAAGACATGAAGATATTGATAATCAGCGACACCCATCACGACATATCCCGTGCTGAAGACGTCATCAGAAAACTTAAAAAAGCAGGTCCCTTAGAAATGCTTGTACACTGCGGAGACTACTATGAGGACGCCTTGAAGCTGGGCAACATGTTCGGAATAGAGACCATCGCGGTCAGAGGAAACTGTGACCGTTCCTTCACGAGAGACGAGTTTGCCATCCTTGAGACCGAGGCCGGAGACTTTTTCGTGACCCACGGAAACATGTACAACGTGGGATACAGCAACGAGGATGTCTATGAAACCGCCCGGAACTACGGCTGTACCGGAGCCATCTTCGGTCACACACACAGATCCGAAAACGTGGATGTGGACGGTTTCCTTCTGCTGAATCCCGGAAGCCTGTCAAGGCCCAGAGACGGTTCAGGCGGGACCTTTGCCGTACTCAGCACATCGGACGGCGGATACGAAGCCACGGTGCTCAGATACGAAGATTACATGCGAGACGCAGCCAGACCGGTGGGAAAGGCCAGATCAGGCCACCTGAGAGAGCTCTTCAACTGGGCTGACGGACAGTAACGACCGGACGATGCCTGCCGGCACCAGGCTCTGCGGCGCAGGGCCCGCCCCTCGTCAGGCTTCCAAAAATAGAAAACGGAGGAAAACATGGATATAAACAACCTTAAAAACAGCGAAGTTATAGGCCGCATGGCCCATTACGAGAAGGTTTTCTGGCTGAATCCGGACTGCGAGGCCGAGCCCTCATGCCCCTACGGCCTGAGCGACATCGAGGATGCCGAGGACAGGCTTCAGAGATTCGCGCCCTTCATCCTGAAGGCCTTCCCCGAGACCGCCGAAACTCAGGGCATAATTGAGTCTCCGCTCAGGGAGATCCCTGAGATGCGCGGGATCCTGGCCGCCGAAAACGGCGGATTCCCGGGCAGACTCTTCCTCAAGATGGACAGCCATCTCAAGGTATCCGGCTCAGTCAAGGCCAGAGGCGGTATCTACGAGGTCCTGAAGTTTGCGGAAGAAGTCGCCATGGAGAACGGCATGCTCAGTGAAACCGATGACTACAGTATTTTGCTGGAGGACAGGTTCAGAGAACTTTTCGGCAGGTACTCAGTGCAGGTGGGATCCACCGGAAACCTGGGACTTTCCATCGGGATCATCTCAGCCAAGCTGGGCTTCAGGGTGACAGTACACATGTCCTCGGACGCCCGCCAGTGGAAGAAGGACCTGCTCAGGTCCCGGGGCGTCACGGTGATCGAATATCCTCAGGATTATCAGGTGGCCGTGGCCGAAGGCCGCAAGGCCTCCGAGGGCGACCCCTACTGCCACTTCGTGGATGACGAAGGGTCCCTGGATCTTTTCCTCGGGTATTCAGTGGCGGCCAAAAGACTTTTACCCCAGTTTGAAGAGAACGGCGTCAAGGTGGACGACGATAACCAGCTCTACGTCTACATCCCCTGCGGCGTAGGCGGAGCGCCGGGCGGCATCGCTTTCGGCCTCAAGACCATGTTCGGCAAGAACGTCCACATCTATTTCGCTGAGCCCACTCACGCACCCTGCATGACCCTGGCTCTGGTATCCGGTCTCGGTTCAGACATTGCCTGTTCCGACATCGGTCTGGACGGCAAGACCGCAGCCGACGGACTGGCGGTGGGCCGCGCTTCATATCTCGTAGCCGGCCTCATGAAGAATATGCTGGAGGGCTGCTACACCGTACGCGACGAGGAGCTTTACCCCTATCTGGCACAGCTTAAGGACTCCGAAGGGATATTCATCGAGCCCTCCTCCACCGCTTCCTTCGAGGGTCCGTCCCTGGTGAACAGGCCCGGCACCCATATCCTCTGGGCCACCGGCGGCAGCATGGTCCCCGCGGAAGAAGCGGCAGATTACTACAATAAGGGCAAATAAAATACGATTAAAGCGAGAAAACGATAGATGAGCATTGAACCTAAGATCAGCCGCACCGAAAAAGTAAGGCTCTCCACCACCGAAGAGGTGGAGTATATCAGAAACTACCTTCAGGAGCACCGTTACGACCACCCGGGAGACTTCGACTCCCAGATGGACCCCGACTACGTCTCCTCAGATTACGAAAACGGCACGGTCACCATCCGCTGGACCGCAAAAAAGTGGGAGATGAACCACATCGGCATCCTCCACGGCGGCATCATGGCCTCCATTCTGGACCACACCGCGGGCTACGCGGCCTACGCGTTTCTCGGCCACTGGTGCCCCACCGTGGACATCGACGTGAAACTCATAAGCCAGGTGAACGTGGGCGATGAACTCACCTGCGTGGGCAAGGTGATCCACGCCGGAGGGCGTTTCGTCACCGCAAGCGCCGAGCTTTACAACGAAACCAGCGGCCGCCTGGCGGCCACCGGCCTCATGGAATACGCCAACGGCGCAAAAGCAAATGTTAAGGTCCAGCCGGAGAGCGTTGACCAGGCGGGGTCGCGGTTGACGCGGGGTCGCGCTTGACGCGGGAACATGTTTGACGCGGGAGAGTGGTTGGTGCGGGGTCGCAGTTGATACGGGGTCGCGGTTGACGCAGGAACATGTTTTGCACGAAGAACAGGCAAAGTACAATTCATCCGCTTTTTGTTTGCTTTTCAGTAAAACGCGCATGATTCAGCGCAAAAAATTCGAAATAGTGCAAGGTTTGTTAACAGTTAGACGATTTGTCAGAGAAAAACCTCCGGCAAATACCATTTGACAAATCTCCCGCCCATAAGTATAATAATATGGTGTCGATAGTGACATGCGGCATTAGCTCAATTGGATAGAGTAGCGCACTACGAATGCGAAGGTTAGGGGTTCGAGTCCCTCATGCCGCACCATCAAAAAGAAGCAGCCCATAAGGGCTGCTTCTTTTTGATCCTTCGACAAGGCATGAGGGGCTCGGACCCGAAAGGGCGCGACCGTTAAGCAGAAGTGTCCGGCGGACACTTCTGCAGGGAGCGGTTCAAGCCGCCCTTCCACTGCGGCGCAAAATAAACCTGCCGGTGTAAAGCCCCCGGCCCTTTCCATATCACCAAAAGAGGAGGCCACCCACGTGGCCTCCTCT
>CAJOKT010000045.1 GCA_905235115.1 uncultured Peptostreptococcaceae bacterium | reverse complement strand
GTGAGTTCAGTCGCAGGCTGTTCGTTCTCAACAGGCTCTTCTTCCTGCGCAAAGTTATCCAGTGCCATTACGTCGTATGGCACCAGGAACTGCAGCATAAGGACGGACAACAAAAGTGCGATCCTGCTCATATATCTTCTCATCTTTCTCCTCCCGATATATTATCTTGATTCTATGGTAACTATTAATATAATCGTTATATCGTATTCAGTTATTTGATAGCATTGTCCGATGCATTCCTGAGGATGACGTCGTGGGCTCCGCCCTCCACGATGGATGTGGCGGATACCAGGGTCAGCTTGGCTTTCTGCTGAAGTTCCTTGATGGAAAGTGCTCCGCAGTTGCACATGGTGGACTTCACCTTGAGAAGGGATATGGATACGTTGTCGTGAAGGGATCCTGCATAGGGAACGTAGGAGTCCACACCCTCTTCGAACTTCATTCTGGGGTCACCGCCCAGATCGTATCTCTGCCAGTTCCTGGCTCTTGAAGAGCCCTCGCCCCAGTACTCCTTGACGTAGCTTCCGTTGATGTTCAGCTTGTTGGTGGGAGATTCGTCGAATCTTGCAAAGTATCTGCCCAGCATCAGGAAGTCCGCTCCCATGGCCAGGGCCAGGGTCATGTGGTAGTCGTAGACGATGCCGCCGTCTGAGCAGATAGGAACGTAGATCCCGGTCTCCTCAAAGTACTTGTCTCTCTCTCGGGCAACGTCCATTACGGCAGAGGCCTGGCCTCTTCCTATGCCCTTTTGCTCACGGGTGATGCAGATGGAACCGCCGCCGATACCGATCTTCACGAAGTCCGCTCCCGCGTCTGCCAGATATCTGAAGCCCTCACCGTCCACAACGTTGCCGGCTCCGATCTTAACTGAATCGCCGTAGCGGTCTCTCACCCACTTGATGGTGTCGCCCTGCCACTGTGAATATCCTTCTGAGGAATCCAGGCAGAGCACGTCGGCCCCGGCCTCCACCAGCGCGGGTATCCTCTCCTCAAAGTCCCTGGTGTTCACGCCGGCTCCCACGATGAATCTCTTCTGGTCGTCCAGAAGTTCGTCGGGGTTGGACTTGTGGGAATCATAGTCTTTTCTGAAGACGAAGCTCTTGAGTCTCTGGTTCTTGTCAACTATGGGAAGGGCGTTGAGCTTGTGGTCCCAGATGATGTCGTTTGCCTCGCTTAAGGAGATGCCGTCATCTCCGGTTATGAGCTTCTCAAAGGGTGTCATGAACTCGTATATCTTGGTGTTCACGTCCATGCGGGAGACTCTGTAGTCTCTGGATGTGACCAGTCCCACCATGCGTCCCTGGGCAGTTCCGTCCTCGGTGATGGCGATGGTGGAATGACCGTACTTCTCCTTGAGTTCCAGCACGTCCTTCAGTGTCTGGTCCGGTCTCAGGTTGGAGTCTGAAGTTACGAAGCCTGCCTTAGTCTCCTTGACTGCCTTCACCATTCTTGCCTGGTTCTCCACGGACTGGGATCCGAAGATAAAGGATATGCCGCCTTCTTTGGAGAGGGCTACAGCCATCTTGTCATCGGATACAGCCTGCATGATGGCCGAGACCAGCGGAATGTTCATGGTAAGAGCAGGCTCCTCGCCTTTTCTGAACTTGACCACGGGGGTCTTCAGAGAAACGTTCTCCACGCGGCAGTTTGTGTCAGAGTATCCCGGCACCAGAAGATATTCGTTAAAAGTTCTTGACGGTTCATCGAAATAAAAAGCCATTTACTCCTCCTATGCTTCTTCCTTTATCAGACCTTCCTTGAAGGCTCTTACCAGTTCCATCAGATCATTGACCTGTTCCATCAGTCCCTTTCCGGAATCTGTGTCCATTATCACCTTTCTCTCGGGAAGGGTGTAGACGATCTTCATGGTGGGCGCGGTAAATTCCTGTGTACCGTCCGGATTTATGGGCTTGTAGGGCTTGTGCTCCGCAAGCATCATTCCTCTGGAATTGTATATGAGCGTATATCCGGCGATGCCGGTATCCTTCTGGTATGCTTTTGAGATGCCGCCGTCAATGACATAGATCAGGCCGCCGCCCTTGATGGGAGACTCACCGTTCTTGATCTTGACGGGCACGTGACCGTTAAGGATCCTTGCGGTATTGGGGTCCAGATTGAATTCCCTGAGGATCATCTCGGCCAGCCATCTCTCATTGTTCATCTTGTAGTAGGGCCTCGCCGGTTCCTTGTGAGTGGCCTTGTCATCTATGAAAAGCCTCTCGAATGTGGTCATCTTCTCCTTGCCGAAAAGCGGTGAATCCGATCCCAGCCACAGGTACCACATAAGGTCCCCCGAAAGTCCGTTTTCCTCTGACCTGCCGGGAGAGAAGTAGGCCTTTCTCATCTGGTCATCCAGGTAATCCAGAAGCTTCTTGCCGCTGAGTTTTTTGCCCCTGAGCTCCACTTCCGCAAAATTTCCATCTTCAGTTATGGGTATACATCCGTGGAACAAAAGATTACCGTTGAACACCGAGTACATTGCGCCGTGGCTGTACAGGAATCTGATGTGCTTCTGAAGCTTCTCCGAGTTCACGATGGAGGCCTCCAGGGCGTTCATGACCTCTTCCTCCTCGGGGCTAAGCGCGTAGGGATCGTTGGGATCCAGTGTTGGGAAATTGGTATCGTTCAAAGGCCATTCCACGCCTTCCACGGTCACGGTGCCCTTCTCAAGATCCATCTTGTCCAGGAGAAGCCGCTTCTCCAGATGATACTCCGGATGAGCCTTGATCCTCTGTCCCTCGATCTTGAACTGCATGATCGCTATGGCTTTGTGCATCTTGGCGGCCAGGGCGTCGTCGATCTCGTCGTAGATGTTCCTGTCCAGCACGTGGGGCCAGAATTTTTTGCACTCGTCTTCGGCGTACACCTTTTCCGCAAAAGACGCAAGAGGCCTCAAGTTGATCCCATAACCCACCTCCAGCATGTCGAAGTTGTTGTAGCTGATGTTCATCCTGAGGAGATTGGCTATGCAGGCCCAGTTGCCGGTGGCTGCTCCCATCCACACCACGTCATGGTTGCCCCACTGGAAATCCACGTCGTGGAAGTCCATAAGGAAGTCCATGATCCTGTCGGGGTGCGGTCCTCTGTCGAAGATGTCTCCTATGATGTGGAGCTGGTCTATAGCTATCCTCCAGATGCTCTCCGCAAGCTCCGTGATGAAGTCCTCGGCAAGTCCCATCTCGATCACCGAATTAATGATCTCAGAATAGTAGTGCTGGCGGTTCTCCACGTCGTCCGCGTGCAGAAGCTCATCTATGGCGTATCCCCAGTACTTGGGGAGTCTGCGCCTCACTCTGGAACGGCTGTATTTTGAAGATACTATCTTCAGTATCTCCACCATCCTGTAAATGGATGTGGCGCACCAGCCGTCAAAGTCCTCCACGGAAGCCTTTTGCCTTGCCATCTCGTGGGGAGCATCGTAGATCAGCGATGCCAGTTCGTTCCTGTCCTCCTCTGTGAGGATCCGGTCGAATCTTTCATCGATCCTCCTCTTGATGGTGCCGGAGCCTGATTTCAGCATGTGTATGAATGCCTCGTCCTCTCCGTGAAGGTCCGAAAGGAAATACTCCGTTCCCTTGGGAAGAGCCAGGATCGCCCTCAGATTGATCAGTTCGGCCTTAGCCGCTTTCTGGTTGGGATATTCCTTCGCCAGTCTTGTAAGGTATTTTAGGTCAGCCACTTTTCCCTCCGTTAAATTAAGCATCAACTCTTGAAATATCGGCTCCGAGTCCGCTCATCTTCTCTATGAATTTTTCATAGCCGCGTTCTATGTGATAGATCTCTGAGATCTCTGTCTGCCCTTCGGCCACCAGTCCGGCCAGCACCATGGCTGCGCCGGCTCTCAGGTCGGTGGCCATGACTTCGCAGCCTCTCAACCTGGAATTGCCCTTCACGAAGGCTCTGCTTCCGGCAGTCTCTATGGAAGCTCCCATCTTATTCAGTTGTGCCACATGCATGAATCTACTCTCGAAAACGGTCTCGATCACGGTGCTGTTTCCGTTGCACACCGTAAGGAAGGCCATAAATGGGCTCTGCATGTCAGTGGGGAAGCCCGGATAAGGAAGGGTCTTGATGTCCGTGGATACCAGAGGACCCTGATCTCCCATGACGTCCAGATAATCGTCCCCCTCTTCTATCTTCACGCCGCACTCTCTCAGCTTGGCTATGATCGGCTTGACGTGGTCAGGAAGCACATTGGTCAGCCTTACGTTTCCCCTGGTGATGGCGGCGGCCAGCATGAAAGTACCTGCCTCGATCCTGTCCGGGATCACGGTGTGCTTAACCGGGCGAAGGGTCTTCACTCCCTCTATCTTGATGGTATCGGTGCCTGCGCCCTTGATCCTGGCTCCCATCTTGTTCAGGAAGTTGGCCAGGTCAACGATCTCCGGCTCCTCGGCAGCGTTTTCGATATAGGTGGTCCCCAACGCCAGCACTGCGGCCATCATGATGTTCTCGGTAGCTCCCACCGAGGGGAAGTCCAGATAGATCCTGTCACCTATCAGGCCGTTGGGGCCTGCTGCAGCTTCCACATAGGAAAACGCCCCGTCTTCATGCATGATGATGTTAGCTCCCAGGGCTCTGAATCCCTTGAGATGAAGGTCGATGGGCCTGGCTCCTATGCTGCATCCTCCGGGGAGGGGGATCCTGGCCACTCCTTCTCTTCCGAGAAGCGGACCCATCACAAGGAACGATGCTCTCATCTTGCTCACCAGGTCAAAGGGAGCCTCCGTAGAAGTAATTTTTTTGCAGGTTATGCTGATCTCTCCCGGTGCAGTCTCCTCGATGACCGAACCAAGGGACTCCAGGATCTCCTTGATGACCTGGACATCCTTGAGGTCGGGCACCGACCTGATCACACATTCCTCTTCGTTGAGGAGGGTGGCTGCCATGAGGGGCAGAACTGCATTTTTTGCACCTGATATCTGGACCTCTCCGTGAAGAGGGCCGGACTTTTTAACGATATATTTTGCCATAAATAACTCCTAAGATCCGTTTATGAATTATTTTGTCTCTTTCTTGACTTTTGCCTCCTTCTTGGCAGAAGCCGCTCCGGACGCCTTGGCGACGCCGATGATGCTGGTGGCCGCACCCACAAGGCTGCTGATGTTCTTGATCGTATTCTTGTTGGCCTTGAGGTTGGTGGCGATGGCGGACACAGAGTCCCCCATGCCGGTGATGATGCCGTCTGCCTTGCTGGTCTGATTGGCCGCAAAGGCAGATACCTCCTTCACGTCATCCAGAACTGAATTCAGCTTCTTGATGGTGGGGAAAAGCTTGCCGATGAGTATCGCAAGGAAGATGAGCACAACGATGGCTGCGGCAATGAGCACAGCCAGCAAAAGGGTCTGCAGTGAGATTGTTACATTCATTGATATGCCTCCTGTAATTCCACGGTGTAGTTTCCGTCGTTATCGTGCACAGCCAGCTCCGGAAGGACCACAAGGTCCGAGCCGCCGTTTTTTATCATGTGAACAAGGATTATGTTGGCCGGTTCCCCCCGCCTTGGCACCACCTGCCTGACGGTCCTGGGCTCCAGGGAATATTTCCTGGCCTCCTGGAAGATGTCGCAGAGTCTGGAGGGCCGGTGCACCATGAAAAGCTCCCCCTTGTCCCTGAGAAGTTCGGCAGCGCACCTCATGAAGTCCTCGAGGGACGCGGTGGTCTCGTGCCTGGAGATCAGCCTTGAGGGATTGTCCGGCTTGATCCCCACCCCGCCTACGAAATACGGCGGGTTGCAGGTCACCATGTCGAAGGTCCCCTTAAGGTCCGCTCTCTCCTCCGCAAAACATTTCACATCCCGCACCTCAAATACCAGCCTGTCCTCCAGGCCGTTCAAAGCTGCCGACCTCTGCGCCCTGTCGATCGGGTTTTCCTGGATGTCGATCCCGAAGATGTATCCCGCAGGGGTCTTGTGGCACAGTATGAGAGGGATCACGCCGGATCCCGTTCCGAGATCCGCTACCCTGGTTGACCGGGAGATCTTCCTGAAAAGCCCGGCGGCAAAATCCGCCAGAAGCACGGAATCCACTCCGTAACAGAATTCTCCGGGATCCTGGATGATGGCGATATCGCCGAAACCGGTCATATCCACTCTCTCGTTTTGCTTTAATTCAGTCATATCAGTCCTGAATGATCTTCTCAAGCTCCTTCAGTTCTTCGGCGTCGACATCCTTGAAGATATCGTCCTGTCTCTTCTTGAAGCGCTTGTTGATCCTTCTGATCTCGTCTTTTGAGAATGTATAAATGTCGGAACTCAGCTTGTCCTGGGAGTCTCCCGAGCTGTCTCTTCCGTCCCTTCCGTTGTCTTTCGAATCGTCTATATACAATCTGACCTTCACCTTGCCTTCCAGAACGGTGGTATCCACCACCTTCCCCAGGCCCTCAGGTGTTTTGACCTGCTCGCCCACTTCAGGCATGTTTCTTCTGAGATCCGTGTAAACATCATTCTCGAATTTGAGGCAGCACATGAGCCTGCCACAGATGCCTGAGATCTTGGTGGGGCTGAGGCTCAGATTCTGGACCTTGGCCATCTTGATGGACACCGGCTCGAAGTCCGCCAGCCAGGAATTGCAGCAGAGAGACCTGCCGCAGGAGCCTATGCCTCCCAGCATCTTGGCCTCGTCCCTGACTCCGATCTGCCTCAGTTCGATCCTCATTCTGAACACTCCGGCCAGATCCTTCACCAGTTCTCTGAAGTCTACCCTGCCGTCGGCGGTGAAGTAGAAGATCACCTTTGAATTGTCGAAGGTATATTCAACGTCAACCAGCTTCATGTCAAGACCGCGCTTGTCGATCTTTTCCTGACAGAGCTCCATGGCCCTGGATTTTTTCTTCTCGTTCTCCTCGTGCCTTACATAGTCCTGCTCCGTGGCGATCCTGATTATGGGCTTGAGAGGCGCCACGATGCCGCTCTCGGGCACCTCGGTATTCGCCATGGAGACCTCACCGAACTCTGTTCCTCTTGCGGTCTCCACGATCACGTTATCGCCTATTTTCAGTTCATGCTCGCCGGGATCGAAGTAGTATACCTTTCCCGCCTGCTTGAATCTTACGCCTATTACTGTTACCATTTACTGTTCTCCTGTATCTTGAGAGCAAGCGCCTTCACCGCATAGGTGGGAACCGCATTCCCCCTTATGTCCCGCGCGGTCTGCTCTGTAAGTTCTATTGCTTCGATGGCCGACTGCCTGTTCATGTACCCGGCATCGGTCTCCTCGCCTACCATTATGTTTCTTAATTTGTTTTCCAGAAGATCCAGGAAGCACATGGCGTCCTCCCGGTTCCTGATCTCCTTTGACACTGCCTGCCTGATCTCATGGAAGGATCCCCTCCTGATCACCGTCTCCAGAAGATCGTTCATGTCGTCGAAGGACACTGTGTCGCTCTTGTTCCCGTCGTAAAACCTGTAGATCACGCACCTGGACCTGATGGTCTCCAGAAGGTTCTCCGTGTTTTCCGAAAGAAGGATGATGACAGTTCCCTTCTGAGGCTCCTCAAGTGTTTTAAGGAATCTGTTCTGAGCCCTGACGGTCATGGTGTCCGCATCCCTTATGAGGGCCAGGTTACGGTCTCCCTGGGGCTTCATGGCGAGCCTGGCCTGCAGTTCCTCCATATCCTGATCCTTTATGCTCTTCACGGTACGGCCCTTGCCCTGCTCAGCTCTCACCTCGTAAAAATCCGGGTCATTTGCAAGATCCATCCGCCCCGACAAAGCGCGCAAAAAACTCAGCGCCGCGTCCTCTCTTCCGGAAAGCCTGCTTCCCTCGAAGATGTATGCGTGTGACACTGTGCCGTTCAGTATGGATCTTTTGATCCTTTCCGTAGGAGTCATCCTAAGAGTTCCTCCAGCTTTGCGAATATGAGATCCCTTATCCGGTCCATGGGAAGGGACGCATCGATTCCCACGATCCTGTCCGGATGCTCCTTTTCCAGTTCAAGAAAACCTTCGTACACTCTTCTGTGGAAGGCCATTTTCTCCTGCTCCAGGCGGTCCTGCTCGGCACGGCTCCTCTCGATCCTGTGGATGCCCGTCTCCGGATCGATCTTCATTAGGAAGGTCAGGTCCGGCATGTTGCCCTTCACCGCGTAGCTGTTGATCACTGCCACCGCGTCTCCCAGACCTCTTCCGAATCCCTGGTACGCCAAAGACGAGTCCACGAACCTGTCGCAGACCACCACCTTGCCTTCTTCAATGGCGGGAGCTATGACCTGAGCAACGTGCTGGGCGCGGGACGCCGCGTAGAGCATGGCTTCAGTCATGGGGTCCATCTCCTTGAGATCCTTGTCAAGAATGATGCTTCTGATCCTTTCACCGATCACCGTTCCTCCCGGCTCCCTGCTCAGGACCACCTCCATGCCTCTGTCTTCAAAAAACTTCTTGATGTTCTCCACCTGGGTGGATTTGCCGGACCCATCGGGCCCTTCTACAGAAATGAAAAGCCCTCTCATGGTTTCCTGTATATCTCCCTCGCCAGATTTCTCAGTAATATGAACGCAGCCACAGCCACCGGCACGGAGACCAAAACCGCGAAAATATATTTAAGTACTGTCATTATAACCTCGCCGGAATATCCGGATACATTTACCTATACTTAACTGGATTATATCATACATCGGCTTCAATTCCAATATAAAAAGAGGACGGGGCCAGGGCTGCCGGTGGAATGGATTGTTATGGCGACGTGGTTAGAGCGGGCCTTCTGTTGCTGCCCGGGGCGGATATTTTGCGCATGAAAGGCTGTGGAAGGGCCGGGCGTCCTCTTTCCCGTTGCATTTTTCTGCCCCTGTGGATATAATTGAATTACAAAAATGTCTTATTTTAAAAAGGAGAGGGACAATGGCAAAATATGATTGGGAGACCTTCGGTTTCCATATTCCTGAAATAATGCTTCCCAGGGAGGGAACGGACTACAGCAAGTGGGCGGTGGTTGCCTGCGACCAGTACACGTCCGAGCCTGAATACTGGGATGAGGTCGAATCCATAGTCGGAGATGCTCCTTCGACTCTCAGACTGATGCTTCCCGAGATCTATCTGGGAAAGGAAGGCGAGGCTGAGAAGATCAGGGCCATCAGGGCATCCATGGATCAGTACCTGAACGACGGAACGCTTCGCACCATGCCGAAGGGCTGCATGCTGGTGAAGCGCACAACTGAGGGAAGGAGCCGCATCGGTCTGGTGATCGCCACCGACCTTGAAGCATACGATTTCAACAAGGGTTCCAGATCGCTGACAAGAGCCACCGAGGGCACGGTGATCGAGCGCATCCCGCCCCGCCTCAGGATACGCGAAGGCGCGCCTGTGGAACTGCCCCACATTCTCATTCTCATCGATGACCCCGAAAAGAGCGTCATCGAGCCTCTCGTCAACGTTCCCCAGGAGAAGGTATATGATACGGATCTCATGATGAACGGCGGGCACATCACCGGTTCCTTCATCAAAGAAGAATATCTTGAGGGCGCAAAAGACGCTCTTTCGGTCCTCTTCGACAAAGCCGTTGAGAAATACGGCGAAGGAAACGTTATCTTCCAGGCCATGGGCGACGGCAACCACTCGCTGGCCACCGCCAAGACCAACTGGGAGAACCTGAAGAAGACTCTCACTCCTGAAGAAGCCGCCAACCACCCTGCAAGATACGCTCTCTGCGAGATCGAGAACATCCACGATGACGGCATCGTCTTCGAGCCCATCCACAGGGTGGTCTTCCAGAAGAATGGCCAGTCAGGAATGGATCTTGTAAACGAGACAGTGGAGCTTCTCAAAGAGCAGAACGGTGATGCCTATCTGGCAGAAGAAGGCTTCACCAGTGAAGGATGCTTCTCCATCCCCTACATCACAGGCGAGAAGCGCGGGACAATCGTCGTCGAAGGCCCCGTTAGCAAACTGGAGGTCGGAGCTCTTCAGAACGCCCTGGACGTAATGGTCAAGGAGAGAAACAGCTGCGACATCGACTACATCCACGGAACCAAGGCTGTTGAGTCCCTGGCCGCCAGAGAAGGAAACGCAGGCTTCATGCTTCCCGCCATGGACAAGTTCTTGCTCTTCCCCGCAGTAGCCGCAGACGGAGCTCTTCCCAGAAAGACCTTCTCCATGGGAGAAGCCAACGAGAAGAGATTCTACATCGAGTCCAGATACATCGGATAATATGATCAATCGAGTAGGGGCTAACTTGTAGCCCCTCTCACACCACCGTACGTGCCGTTCGGCATACGGCGGTTCAACCCAATAAGTAGTAATCTACACAGCTGA
>CAJOKT010000044.1 GCA_905235115.1 uncultured Peptostreptococcaceae bacterium | reverse complement strand
ATGGTCTCGAAAAACGCGTCCATGAAGCCGGGGATGCTTCCGCTTATAACGAAGGGCAGGCATCCGAAAAGACTGATGAGGAGCCAGCCCAGAGTCACGATGACGAAGCCTTCCCTCTGGAAGACCCTGGAATGATCATTATTGAAGAGGACCATAACAAAACCCACGGCTCCGGTTATGGCCATGGCTATGAGGAATGCCGTAACAGAAGGCATCTCATGATATATGAGACCTACCAGCACGGGGGTCGTCATGAGAGCTGCTTCGCACAGCAAAATAATGCCGACTATCCTTATGATAATTCTTCCGTTCATCAGTTACCTCAGAATCTCATCCAGGCTGTTGAGCCGCCTGTTAACGGTGACCACCACCACATGATCCTTATCCATTATCATATCGTTTCCTCCCGGGATGATAGCCTTGCCGTTTCTGATGATGCAGCAGATCAGCAGATCTTTTTTGAGTTTTAGATCCTTGAGAGGTATGTTGATAAGTCTGGGGTTGTGGATGACTGCACCGAACTCCACCACTTCTGCAGTTCCGTTGGCTACGTGATAGAGCGCCTCCACGTCGCCGTGACCTGCGGTGGCGGTAGCACGCACGTAACTGATGACCCGGTCGGCTATGATGCGCCCGGGCGAAACTACGGTGCCGGCCTTGCCGGATTCGGTGAGTTCCAGAAGGGAGTTGCGGCTGATCTTGGTGAACACCTTCTGAATATTGTAGTTTATGGCGTTCATGCCAAGCAGAATATTCACCTCATCTGTTCCTGTCATAGCCAGGAAGGCATCGGCTTCAGTTATGCCCTCCTCGAAGAGGGTCTCCTTGTCGGTGCCGTCAGACTTGATCACCAGAGAGTTGGGGAAGCGTATGCTTATTTCCCGGCAACGTTCCAGGTCGCTGTCTATGACCGTGGGGTTCATGCCGATCTTTTCCATCATTTCCATGAGGTAGACGGAGATCCTGCCTGCGCCCACGATCATGATCTTTCTTGGAATGCGGCTCTTGATGCCGGCGGCTTTAAGGGCCTCCTCCATGTATTCGCTCTGGGCGGAGAGACTGACCACGTCGCCTTTCTGTATCCGGAAGTCGCCGTTTGGTATGAAGGTCTCGGAGCCTCTTCTGACTGTGCAGATCAGGGCGCGGAATCCGTGACCGGACATGATGGTGTGGAGAGGAGCCCGGGTCAGCAGGCAGTCATCTTCTATGAGCATCTCCGCCAGTTCGAAGCTGCCCTTTGAAAACTTCTCAACGGATATCACATTGGGGTACCTGAGAAGCGCGAATATCTCCTGAGCTGTTGCCAGATCGGGATTGATCACCATGGAAAGCTCCAGGTCGCTTTTGATCAGATTCATCTGCTCAGAATATTCCGGGGTGCGGACTCTGGCTATGGTATGCCTGGCGCCCAGCTTCCTGGCGATCAGGCAGCAGAGCAGGTTGAGCTCGTCCTTTTCGGTAACGGAGAGCACAAGATCGGCGTCCTTCACACCTGCCTCTGAGAGGACCTGTGCGGTAGCGCCGTTTCCGTGGACGCACATGAGGTCCAGCCGGTCCTGAAGAGATTTGAGCACGTGTTCCTGGGTATCTACGGCCACTACGTCATGGCCCTCCTGGACAAGCTGCTCACTTATGAGACTTCCTATTTTACCGTTTCCGACTACGATTATTTTCATATGTGTTCACCTGTGCAGTCTATCTGTTCTGCTCTGCGGGAACTGCGCTCTCAGGTGAGGTTCCCACAAAATATCTCACATTGTTTCTGTCAAGGAATTCCCTGATCACGTTCAGGTTAAGGCACTGACCCACATGGAGGAAGGGCTGGTTGTTGACCTTCTGTTTCCTTCCGCCGAAGACCATTTCCTCGTTGACCATGTCAAAGCCCAGATGCAGGTGCCTGGTGGTGGACTGGATGCCGTAGATCACACCTTTCTCATCGAAGAGCGGCCCGCCGCTCTGACCGCGGAGGCCGGGGGTGCTGAGCTCGATCCCGGTGATGGCCCCGGTATCGTCTGCAATGTTCCTTGTGTACATGCCCTCAATTGGGAACCTGGGCGTGGCGATGCGTCCTTCTCCGGTCCAGACTATGTCATCGTGCTCCTTGTCGTAGGCAAAATCCCTGAATTCGGGGAAGGGGAAGCCCAGGCGAACGAAGTAGTCTCCGGGTCTCTTGTCGGAGCCCTTCAGGCCGAAGACTGCGTGACCCTTGTAAAGGATCTTCCCATAGCCCCTGAAGTGAAGCAGAGCCAGGTCATGCTTAGGGTGAGGAGTGATGTCGATTGCATCGTAACGGTCGAAGCAGTCCGGGAACTGGAGCTTGATCTGGACAGGTCTGTCCTGATCCATGCCGAACTTTTTCTCCAGATTCTTTATGAGGATGCGGGCCTTGGGAGCACCGGAGACTTCGGCACAGGCTTTTTTGAACTCCGTGTAGTTCTCATTGGTCCTGGCTGAAGAGATCATCATGTTGGCCACGTGTCTGCAGGTGAGGGCCCAGCCCTCATCGTTTACGAAAAAGAGGGTGGCAGTCCCCGGCAGGACCTTGTCTTCGCTGTAATTTCTGGTTATGAACTTGACGGGTCTGGTGAAACCTCCGACATATTCTATTGCATCTGCGAACATAGTATTCTCCTTAATTGTTGAGTTTGTGTCGATTAAATAAAAACTCAGTCTACATTATATCAAAGTGCTAAATATTTGGGAAGCATCAATTGAAAACAGGAGCCTTTGCCTGTATAATAACCGACAGAGGACGCTGCACTATGCCGGATGAGTATCATGAAAATGATGAATACGCTGATGAATACCGCGCAGGGACTGCCCGAAGGCATAAGCGCAAAACTGATATGCAAGATCCTGTTTTGACGAAATGAGCGACAATGGACAACGCAAAAAACACAAGGTCATAGGCCGTGAAAAAGGCGACAAGGGCTTCGTGTCCGGGTCAGGCACGATTAGCTGTCTGGGGTGCAGTTTTTTTGTGCTGGAAAACGGAGACGTGGCCACCACATTCACCCTGGACCCTGACCATCAGGGCTGGAAAGGTGTGGCCCACGGTGGCATAAGCTATGCGGTGCTGGACGAGGTCATGGGCAGGTCAAACAGGGTGTTCGATGATATGAACGGAATACCCTACGTGTCCGTGGTCACCGGAGAGATAAGCTGCCGGTACGTACGGCCGGTGCCAATAGGCGTGAGGCTTTATGCGTATGGCAGGGTAGAGGCCGCTGAAGGAAGGAAGCGGTTCACCTCCGCGGAGCTCATGCTGGAGGACGGTACGGTGCTCCAGCGGGCCAAAGGGATCTTTTTCCGGAAGGAAGGGATGAATGAGTCCGGTCAGGCGGACGCCATGTTCCCACTGGAAGAAGGGGACCCGGAAGAGATGTGAAATTTTGCGGAGAGAGAGCTTCAGCCTTCTCTCTTTTTAAACTAAAAAATGAATTGTCCGCGGCCGAGCTTTGAGATATAATGGCTTTACGCGTGTTAAATAGTAAAGGAACGGCAGATGGAAAACAGACCCGCATTACAGCAGAAGAGATCAGGCACACAGCTTCTCCTTCAGTTCCTGAAGGGCAGTAAGCTGTTCTTTGTGCTGAGCATAATCTGCTCCGCCGTCACCACGCTGATCGACATGGTGAACCCTCAGATCATAAGGGGCACCATCGACAACGCCATTGGCGGCAGGGAGTCCGGTTTCCCGCAGTGGGTAAACGACATGGTGGAGAGTCTGGGCGGCTTCCGGTACATCGGACAGCACCTGTGGATACCCGCAGCCGCCATAGCGGTGCTTGGGCTTTTCAGGGTGGGATTTCAGTTCGCCACCACGATCCTCAACACAACGGGCTCTGAGATCCTGGTGAAGAACATGAGAGATACCCTTTTCTCTCATATTTCCAGACTGCCATACGCATGGCACATGAAGAACAGCACAGGGGACATAATCCAGCGCTGCACCACCGATGTGGACAGGATGAGGACCTTCGTGGCTGAGCAGCTGACCACGGTGTTCAGGATACTGATCCTGATGATCATGTCCATATACTTCATGTTCTCAATGAACGTGAAGATGGCCGTCATCGCCACTGCTCCCATACCCTTCATCCTGGCGTATTCCATCATCTTCAGGAAGGAGATGCACGAAGGATTCAGGGTCTGCGATGAGACAGAGGGCAAGGTCTCAGATATAATTCAGGAGAACCTGACAGGCGTCAGGGTGGTGAGGGCCTTCGCCAACGAAAAGCTGGAACTTGACCGGTTCCAAAAAGCCAACAACTATTACTGCAGTCTCTGGGTGCACATGGGAAAGGTAATAGGCAGGTTTTTTTCCATTCAGGACATTCTCTGCGGAATGCAGATACTGCTGGTCACCGTATTCGGCGCGGTATTTGCCGTAAAGGGCCAGATGACTGCCGGCGAGTACGTGGCCTTTGTGTCCTACAACGGCATGCTCAGCTTTCCCGTAAGGCGCCTGGGCAGGATGCTCTCTGAGATGGCCAAGGCAGGAGTATCCCTGAACCGTCTTCAGTACATAATGGACTCCGAGGAGGAAGAGGACAAGCCCGGCGCGGAAGATGCCGACATGACCGGCGATATCAGATTCGAGAACATCACCTTCTGCTATGAAGAGGGGCACGATGTTCTCAAGGATATAAACATCGACGTTCCAGCAGGTTCCACCCTGGGGATACTGGGGGGCACAGGCTCCGGAAAGAGCACGCTGATGCTTCTTCTGGACAAGCTCTACGAGATACCTGAGGGCCGCGGAAGGATAACCATAGGCGGCGTGGATATCAGGGATATCAGGACACAGCATCTCAGGAAGAATATCGCCATGGTGCTTCAGGAGCCCTACATGTTTTCCAGATCTCTTAAGGAAAACATCGGGATCACCAGGGAGCATCTGCAGCTGGATGACATCCAGCGGGCAGCGGACGCAGCGTGCCTGACCGAAGCCATCGAAGGTTTTTCAGAAGGATACGACACCTTCGTGGGTGAGAGAGGAGTTACTCTTTCCGGAGGGCAGAAGCAGAGGGCGGCCATAGCAAGGGCACTGACCCAGGACGCGCCCATAATGATCTTCGATGATTCATTTTCAGCGATAGACAACCAGACCGATGCGGCAATCAGGGAATCCCTGGAGAAGCGTTTCGGGACGGCTACGATAATCATAATTTCCCACAGGATCACAACCCTGTCCAGAGCGGACCAGGTGGTGGTGCTTGACGCGGGCCGGATGATCGAGCATGGCACACCGGAGGAGCTGAGG
This sequence comes from uncultured Peptostreptococcaceae bacterium, assembly GCA_905235115.1. Lineage (GTDB taxonomy): Bacteria > Bacillota > Clostridia > Peptostreptococcales > Anaerovoracaceae > RUG754. The sequence continues at coordinate 10,889 of CAJOKT010000044.1, read as the reverse complement.
CACGCAGGCGGGATCTACCAGAAGATCTACGAGATCCAGCTGGGAATAAGCGGAGAGGAGGCTGAGATCGATGGATAAAAAAGATACCAGAGAGAGAGTCGCCCTTCCGTTCTTCGGGATACCCAGGCTCATACCTTTTGCGAAGAAGTACAAGGGGTCTATTGCCGGACTGGTCCTGGCGCAGGTGTTCACCAGCGTCTCGGATGTTTTGAGACCGGTGCTTCAGAAGTATGCACTGGACAACTTCGTGAAGGAGGGCACCCTTCAGGGGATCATCCCATTCGCACTGGTGTATGCGCTTCTCATAGTGCTCACCGCCGTAGTGAGCTACTTCGGTGTCAAGGGATGCCTTGCCACCGAGGTCAGACTGGACAGAGACATGAGGGACGAGGCTTTCAGCCATCTTCAGGAACTCTCCTTCGACTACTATAACCAGAACAGCGTGGGCTACATCCATGCCCGTGTCATGAGCGATACATCCAGGATCGGCGAGCTGATCACCTGGCAGCTTTTCGATGGCACCTATTTTGCGTTGTTCGTCATAGGAGCAGCGGTGGTCATGCTGGGCATCGACGTGAAGCTCACCGGGCTGGTGTTCCTGGTGGTGCCCGTGATCGTGGTGCTGTTCTCCCTCTTCCAGAAGAGGCTTTTCAACCTGCATCAGGAGATCAGGGAGATCAACTCCAACATCACCGGAAACCTGAACGAAGGGATAGTCGGGGCCAAGACCATCAAGTCCCTGGCCATCGAAGAGAAGACTGACACCGAGTTTATGGAGGTCACCTCCCACATGAAGCGCAAGGTGCTCCAGTCCGCCAGGACCTACGGCGCATTCTCCATGATCACCAACCTGGCATCATCCTGTGCTCTGGCGCTGGTGCTGTGGAAGGGCGGGATCCTGGCCTACGATCAGGTGGGGACCTTCTCGCTTTTCATGAGCTATGCCCAGGATCTGATGGAGCCTGTAAGATGGCTGGTGGAGGTGCTTTCACTTCTGGTCCAGGCTCAGGTCAATATCGGACGCTTCACGGACCTTCTGGCAAAGAAGCCCACGGTGCAGGACTCTGAGGAAGTCATCGCAAAATACGGTGATGCCTTCGAACCGAAGAAAGAAAACTGGGAAGAGATCCAAGGTGATATCGAGTTCAAAGACGTGGACTTCAAATACCCGGACGGGGACGAATATATACTGAAGAATTTCAGCCTTAAGATACCATTCGGCACCAATGTTGCCATCGTCGGGGAGACCGGTGCGGGAAAATCCACCCTGGCAAATCTGATCTGCCGGTTCTACGAACCGACCAGAGGTCAGCTTCTCATAGACGGAAAAGATGCCCGCGACAGGTCCCAGCTCTGGCTCCACTCTGCTCTTGGGTACGTGCTTCAGGCACCACACCTGTTCTCAGGGACCATCAGGGACAACCTGGTATACGGCAGGCCTGACGCCACAGATGAAGAGATCGAAAGAGCCATGAAACTGGTGTCTCTGGACAGCGTCATCGGCAGGCTGGAAAACGGGCTGGATACCATGGTGGGCGAGGGAGGAGATCTGCTGTCCACCGGCGAAAAGCAGCTCATATCTTTTGCGCGGGCCATCATCAAGGAGCCGAGGATATTGGTGCTTGACGAGGCCACGGCTTCTGTGGACACCCTGACTGAGCAAAAGATCCAGGCCGCCATCAACGAGGTCATCAAGGGACGCACATCCATCGTGATCGCCCACAGACTTTCCACCGTGAAGGACTCCGACATCATCCTGGTGGTGGACGACGGCAAGATCATCGAACAAGGCAGGCATGGGGAGCTTTTGAGCAACAGGGGCCATTACTACAGGCTGTGGATGAAGCAGTACGAGGACGCTGCGATTTCAGAGGCATGGAAGAGTATGAAGCAGTGATGAACTATATCGTAATGGACCTGGAGTTCAACTATCCGGCCACAAGATACAGAAGCGAGCAGAACGGCATAAGGCTCAGCCAGGAAATAGTCGAGATAGGCGCCGTGAAGCTGAACGAGGCGCTGGAACAGACGGATCATTTCTGCATGTTTGTGAAACCTGAAGCCTATCCCAGGATGAACCGTGAGATACAGGAACTGACGGAGATCACCACCGAAATGATACACTCGGGGAAACCATTCCCGGAGGCGGTCAGGCAGTTCCTCAGCTGGTGCGGCGAGGACCCGGTCTTCATAACATGGAGCGACAACGACATCATCTCACTGGAGGACAACATGCTCTACCACGGCATGGATATCGGTGACCTGCCCAGGTGCTTCGACATCCAGCTGATGTTCGACGACCAGATCACCCAGGAGGGCAGGGACTTTGCCCTAAGCTACGCCATGTGGAACATGGGCATCAGGCCGGCACCGTCCCACGATGCTCTGAACGACGCCATCAACACGGCGGAGGTCATGAGACACCTGGACCTGTCGGAGGGACTTGAGGGGTACGAAGTGTGAGGATGCGAGACGGCTTGCGGGAGACCGCAGGTCGTTTTTTGTATGTTTTTGGCGTGGAGGGGGTCGGGGAGCAGCGAATGAAGGGCAGGTTACGGCTGGGATTCGAAGTATGATTTCCGGCCGTAAGCTGAGATAATCAGGGGAGCAGACTTCGGACCAGCGAGACATATTTTGTACTGATAAATAAACAAGCCTGGCATGTATACAATTTTTTAGCAAGATGATACAATAAAAGAGCAATGAGGAGAAGCGTGAATCATTGTGTCTTTTGCAGTTTTAAACTGTTTTGGAGGTATTATCCATGAAAAAATTCAATCACGTTATCGTAAGACGTCCATGCAGAGCCATGATCGACGGCATAACCTCGGCGCCGGAGCTGGGCAAGCCCGACTACGAGAAGGCTCTGAGGCAGCATGATGACTACATCTCCACCCTCTCAAGATGCGGAGTGGACATCATCATACTTCCGCCGGACGAGAGATACCCTGACTCCTGCTTCGTGGAGGATCCGGCTCTCATCACCAGGGAATGCGCGATCATCACCAACCCGGGCGCACCCTCCAGAAACGGCGAGAAGTACGAGATCATAGACGCCGTCAGGAAGTTTTTCCCTGAGGACAGGATCGAACACATCGTGGAGCCCGGCACCCTTGAAGGCGGCGACGTAATGATGGTGGACGACCACTTCTATGTGGGCAGATCCGCCAGGACCAACGCAGAGGGTATCCGTCAGCTCACGGAGATCCTTGCCAAGTACGGCATGACCTGCTCCGAGGTACCTCTGGAGAAGGTGCTCCACTTAAAGACCGGCGTCAACTACCTTGAGAACAACAAGATGCTGGTGGCCGGAGAATTCGTGACCAAGCCGGATTTCGAGAAATACGAGAAGTTCGAGATCCCCGAGGATGAGGCCTATGCGGCCAACTGCATATGGGTGAACGATACGGTCATCGTGCCGGAAGGCTATCCCCACGTTCTGGAGGCGGTAAAGTCCATGGGATACACCGTGCTCACTGTGGACACCTCGGAGTACAGGAAACTGGACGGCGGCCTTTCCTGTCTGTCGCTGCGCTTCTAGGCCGCTATCGCTCAAGATGAGCCGCAGCTAAGTGCGGCTTGAACAATTACAAGTGAGGTCAATATGGAAAAAGATAAAGATCTGGGCATAGGTAAACTGACGTTGTTCGCAGTCAGTACCACCCTTGCAAGCGGCGTGTTCAGCCTCGCGGGAGACTTTGCCGCAGGCGGAGCCCACACACTGGCAGTACTCATCGGCTGGGCGATATGCGGCTTCGGAATGCTTGGCCTGGCCATAAGCTTTTACAGACTGTCCGTTGTAAAGCCTGAACTTTCCAGCGGGATCTACAACTACGCAAAGACCGGTTTCGGCGACTACATCGGTTTCATCAACGGCTGGGGCTACCTGATCAGCGCGATCCTCTGCCCCGTATCCTATGTGGCCCTGATGTTCGCCACTCTTGGCAACTTTTTCGATATTTTCGGAGAAGGCAACAACCTGGTATCCATCCTCGTTGGTTCCGTCTACATGTGGTTCCTGGTATTCCTGGTCTACAGAGGAGTGAACCAGGCAGTAGGGATCAACGCGGTGGTGGTCATTGCCAAGCTGGTCCCCATACTTTTCTCAGTGATCGCCATTATTTTGCTGGGAGCCTTCAAGTGGGACATCTTCGTTGAAAATTTCGCGGGAGCCCCGGACAGCCCGCCCCTCATGGATCAGGTCATGAGCACCGTTACAACGACGGTATGGACATTCATAGGCATCGAGGGCGCAGTAGTGCTCTCCGCCCGCGCCAAGAACACTAAGGTGGCCGGACAGGCGACCATCTACTCCTTCCTGAGCCTCCTGGTCCTCTACATCGTGATTTCCGTGCTCAGCATGGGAGTCATGAGCCAGGAAGAACTGGCCGCACTGGGCAATCCGCCAATGGCAGGCATCATGGAGGCTGTGGTCGGTCCCTGGGGCGGCACCCTGGTGAACTGCGCGGTTATCCTTTCTGTGGGAGGCGCCATGCTTTCGTACATCATCCTCTGCACGGACAGCGCGTACCAGCCCGCACAGAGCGGACTGTTCCCCAAGTTCCTGACCAAGCTCAACAAACACAACGCACCTTACTGGTCAGTACTACTCACAGGTATCATCCTGCAGTTCTTCATCATCATGCTTTATGTCAATGAGAGCTCCTACCAGACCCTGTACGCCGTATCCACATCCACCATCATGTTCCCGTACTTCTTCTCAGCCCTGTACTACCTGAAGCTGGTGATCCAGGGACACGGATGCGACAACGGAGCAGGCGGCAAGTTCGGCGCATGGTTCGCAGCCATCGTGGGCACGGTCTACGGCATCTGGCTGCTGTACGCATCCGGCTGGGAGTACATACTCATCACCACCCTTTGCTATGCTCCGGGCACCATCCTCTTCTGGTGGGCCAAGAAGGAACGCAAGGAAAAGATCTTCGGACAGAGGGTCGACCTCATCGCATTCCTGCTTGTCATGGTGGTATTCGTCATATCCATTGCCATGCTGGCTACGGGCGCGATACAGCCATTCTGACCCCTAAAAGTAAATAGCCTGAACTTTCGCAAAACATCTCAGCCCTGCGTCACTGCAGGGCTGTGTTATTATATAAATTCAGGAAATGCATAGAGTAATATTACGTATTTTGTATAAAAAAGAGCATTTTTGTTGATTTAAATCGCTAAAGATAGTATAATACGTTAGGTTTGGTATACTATATCCTGTCAATATGGTGTGTGAACCGTTAAGACGCCGCTGTGTACGGCAATTCTTATAAAAGTATAGAGGGATGACTATGAAGATTTTAAAACGAGGACTGATACTGCTCGTGGCAGTAGCAATGATTTTTGTATGATCCCAAGCGCGTCTTTTGCGTGGGCCGATACTGAAAATGTAACGGATACCGGTGACGATGGTTCATCGGTTTTTGACGTTTCAGGGGAAAATGAAACGGGAAATAAACCGGGAACAGAACCGGTAACGGAAACAGAAACGGAAGAGGTGACGGAAGGACCTGTCGCTGAACCTGTTTTGGACGAGACTTTGTCAGACCCTGCACAGGACGCCACTGCAGACGAGACAGAAGGAACTGACAGAGCCGGTGATGGCAATATTACGCTGACAATAGATGATAGTGTCGGAGGTGCCGTCCGGGATAATAGAGGAAACTGGGTCAAGGAAATGGAGAATGTTGAAAGATACAAGCCTTTCCAGTTCACCTTCTCACTCAATTTTAATGAAAGCGTTTACAGAGAATATCCCGCCGGATCTGTTAAGATCACTATCCCCAATGGCATTCTGTACCACATGAATATTGTAATTGAAGCAACGGAGGATTATCCGGCTGGCAGCTCTAACCCGGCTAATCGCTCACTTGATACAGGTACCAATTGCTGTATCCTTGAAGGCAGTGTCAAGCCCAGCGATTCTGTATCTGACGGTGACCAATGGCGTTATGACAGGGTACGAAATTCAGAGACCGGGCAGTATGAATATGTGATCACAAATAATATACCTATTGGCTCGATGGGATCACATGTGTTTTCTTTCCAGGTCAAGTATCAGACGATCTATGAATCTTACCGGTATGCAGACTATGATCCCACAAGTGCTGATACTTTGGACGCATGTGCGTCGGATCCGTTCACAGTAAGCGTTGATGCGACTTCGGAGGGGGGAGTTCATACGGAACTGTCTGAAGCAGGACCCAGGGTGTTCATTAATACTACAGCGAAGCTTAAATCTGTAACAAAGACACTGCAGTCCTCCTGGGAGAAAGTCGATGAGAATGATGATGAGAATTATCTCTATCTCATGTACGAGGTCAAGGCAGTGGTACAAGGCGCAACTACCTCATCTAAACCCACTCAGCAATACAAGCTCACAATAGATGACGCTCTTGAAGACTCTTTTACTAATATGCTTGCCGACTTTGACGGGGACGGAGGAGTAGATGCACCGTTCGAGCTCGTTGGATATTGTGATACTTCAACCGCGGATGAGTCGAGTTATAGTATGTCAAACAAGTTCTTCTATACATATCCGGATATAACTTCTGAAAGGTATCTGTACGTGCTTGTAAGAGTTAAGAAACCGGATACACTCCATCTGGCTTACTCTTTGACCAACAAGGTAAAAGTTGAGTTAAAGCCTATGGGAGGCGCAGACCCAACCACTGAAGGTTATGACACTGAGGATTTCGAGAAAGCGTATGACAACACGAGACCTACAGGACGTTTCATGATCCATAAATGGTCAAATAACAACTATGACGCTTCGGAGCACAGCAGAACGGATGCTTATGGGGTAACCAAAAGCTATAGTGATTACTGGGCTCATCAGAACAATGAACTTAATTTCTTCAAAGATTCCACCATATCCACATTGGAAGGTCTCAGATATTTCATCTGGTATGAAGGTTACTCTGTAAGATTCACCGACTACACAGAGCCGCATGAACTGAATTACGTATTTGAAGATACCGATATAGGCTTGAACTTCTATACCAGTTCAAACACGTTCAGAGGAGGCAATCTCACGTCTCATACTGCAAATTCAGTGACGAAGACTGCCCTGGATCCTGAGGATTACTATTTCTCAGAAGTGGATTTCTATCCAGAAGCTGCGAATGCCATATATGACAATGAAAAGAACAAATGGACCATTATCCGTGAAGGTGACCCGTTTTTGGGAGACAGCCCTATTCTGATCCAGGCTCAGTTTGGAAGCAAGACTGCACCATGGACTGATATTGCGGAGGTTAGTTATCATAAAGACTACAGAGCAGGCAAAACAGATGATTCTGTCACAGGCAGTGTCAATGTACTTCGGACTGATCTTGCAACCGCAACATTCGGATTATACGAAGGCGAAAAAAAGGGCACTCTGGATAAAGGCTTCATAATCAAATTCATTGGCACGGACTGTGTTGGATACCGTATCGTACATACCAATGATCATTATTATTGGATGTGCAACGTTAAACCGACAGTCAACCTCAAGGATTCTACGTGGGTCAAAGGCGTCATTGGATCATCATCATATTTGTACATAGACAATATTGCGGACATGAGCGTCTATGATGAGACCTCTATGAAGCCCGACCACAGAATCTTTAATTTTGCGAATGATGCAGGAGAGCATCTTTCCAACAGAATCGCAGCAGCTGCTGCAGTTGATCAGAACAACTTGCTCAGTTCCGACAAGTACTACATAAAGGGCGTTCAGAATGACGATGACAGGCTTTTCAGGGCATCCTGGATGATAAACGGGCGAGGCTATTTCTATGCAGGTATAGGTGCAGTCGGTGTATCGTATCCACAGGTTGATGAGATACTTCCGGGAGCAACATTCTTTGATGTGCTGCCAAGAGGAGCAGACCTGGATGAGCAGAGCATCAAAGTGTACAATGTGCACATTACCAATGATCAGTATTCCTTAACTCAAGGAAATGCAGAGTTTGAGGCGCAATATCTTCTCACGAAAGGAACAGACTATACAGTAGAAAAAATAGAAGGATCATATAACGGCCACTCTCTGAATGGATTGACGATGTATAAATTCAACATCCTGACCGGAAGCACTGATGATGATCTGTCCCGCTATTATTACAGGCACTCCGGATATACGATCGTCTTTGATACCGAATCTTACTATGAGGATCTGGATCGTTATGGAAACACTCTGCTCAATGCGGAAGCTTTTGAATCGGGAAGTGGGATCACATATTTGGAGAATGGATTCCCTGACGATCCCAGCGGACGAGATCTGCACAGAAACACGGGGAATAACAATCTTGGCAACGAAAGCAGTCTGGTCAACATACCCTCTACACATCCGGACAGAGCGGATGTTTTCGCTGCGTTGACTGACCTGAAACAAGATGATAATGGGAATGAAGAGGACAAGTATTGGTTCAATTATGACTATGCCATGGAGACTGTACTATACAACCAATACAATTCTTCCGGCCTTTCCAAAAGAGTAAAACTTATCGATGAAACCACATGGGGTCTCAAGAGGGAAGTTGAACCTTCGGGACAGTACCAGTACAGGATCCGCTATGCCACTGATAACTCAAGCAGTGTCAAAGACGCGATTCTTTATGATAACATAGAGAAGTATGTCAGCGAAAACGGCAGCATATTCAGTGAATGGTACGGAACTCTGAACAGCATGGAGTTCCAGCCGCCCAGAGGAGTTGAATCGGTACCGGTCAAGTACTATATAAGCACAGAAGATGATGCTGTTCAGAACAATTCCATAGATCTGGCGGATACCGTTACCTGGACTGAAGTGGCACCGGGGGCTGACCTTTCAGGAATGGGTGTCAAGTGGGTCGCAGTAGATACAACAGGATTCACTCTTGATAAGAACAGCGATATGAGTCTGATATTGACTATGACTGCTCCTGCGAACAATCCGACCAATAAGATACGTCCCGTAACGTATAACGACTCCCACGCAACAGGGCTGCTGCAGGATGAAGACTCCAGAGCAAGCACGGAGTTCCTTCACGTCAGCAATCAGACGGAGGTGCGCTATGTGCTTGGCGGTGAAGTCTGGATCGAGAAAGTGGATGAAGCAGGCAATCCGGTACCAAACGTAACATTTACCCTGAATGGAACAAGTTCCCTCCTGAATGATAACGGGGATCCTGCTGTGGTAAGCATGACTGCGGTGACGGATATCAATGGTTACGCAATATTTAATAACGTTCCTCTCAGTGGAGACGGAAGTTATGATCTTAAAGAAATCACGCCTATTGATTACGTGGAAGAAAACAAAACCTGGGTCGTAAAGATTCTTGACGATGGTTCCACTCAGATTGACGGTGAGGATAAGACCGGAGTTTATCTCAGAGTCGTGAACCGGGAAGCTGTAAGAATAGGCATTCGAAAAATATGGAGAAATGCCGATGGAAGTGTAACTGCACCTGATGGAGCAACAGTAACGGTAACGCTTTATGCTGATGGAGAGCCCACAGATTACAGTGTTGTTCTTGACGGAACAATGGATCTTATCCCGATGGGAATAGGCGGCTATGAGAGTTCATCCTGGACAGCGGCATTCCTGAGACTGCCGAAATACAAGGTGGTGAACGGCAATAAGCAAGAAATCGTGTACACCGTGGCAGAAACCGAGGGATGGCCCGGATACACCGTAAGCTACGGTGATAACCAGGAGACTTACGCAGTTGACGGCGGAAGAATCACCAACACACAGATACCCACAGAGGCCTGGGTGGATAAGAAGTGGCTCGGACTGGATGGTTCGACAGAGCCCCCCGAAGGAGCAAGGATCACAATCAATCTCTTCAAAAAAAGCGGAGTAGGATATTCCTTTTCTTTGGGGCGAGTGGTACTTGATGGAACTGTGGATGAGGAACCGGAGACATCTCGTCTGTATGGATATGAGAGCGAGCCGTGGAAAGCTACATTTAAACACCTTCCCAAATATGAGATATTAAACGGAGAGCTGGTAGAATGTGAGTACTATTTCAATGAAACTAACTTTTGGCCGGGATATACTCCGGATCCTACTGGTTATGTGCCCAGCGGCGGAACCATTACAAACAGGCAGGCACCTAACACCGTCAATTTTGTTAAGAGATGGATCTCAGCAGACGGAACCGGTAATCCACCTGAGGGAGCTACAGTTACTATAACTCTTTATGCGGATGGTGAACCCACAGAGTTCGAATGTGTTCTGGATGGGGTTGCGGAATCCGAACCTGAAGGTCCCGGCTCTTACGAAAGGCAGCCTTGGGAAGCAGTCTTTGTGAACATTCCCATGAATAAAGTGGTAGATGGAAAACCCATAGCAATCGTTTATACCGGAGTGGAGACTGCAGGCTGGCCCGGGTTCGAGGCATCGACTGAACCTGTCGCCAATAATGGAGAGATAGTTAACACTGAAATTATTACCGAAGTTGTGGCCGAGAAGCAGTGGTTGGATCCTGCAGGAAACAATACTCCTCCCGAAGGTGCGAAGGTCACCTTCACACTCGTCGTGGATGGCGTCGAATCGACCACAAAGAAGGTTGAACTAGACGGAACAGTTGACGAGGCTTCTGATAACGGCTATGAGTTTGAGGAATGGAAGGCCAAGTTCCCCAATCTTCCCAAGTATAAGGTGGTTGACGGCGAGGCGGTGGAGATCGACTACAAGATCAGGGAAACAGTCACATGGCCTGGATATACTTCATCTCCTGAAGGCGGAGTGGCAAATGATGGTGTCATCACCAATACTTTCGATCCTGCAGAAGTCAAGGTGACCAAGGCATGGAAGAACGCAGACGGCACCACAACACCGCCTGAGGGAGCAAGGATCAGTGTCTGGCTTCTGGCGGACGGGGGATCCACGGGATTATTCACTTACCTCGACG
>CAJOKT010000043.1 GCA_905235115.1 uncultured Peptostreptococcaceae bacterium | reverse complement strand
GGAAATGGAGCAACATCCGGCATCATGGAGCCCCTTACTATGGTCTGGGGTATTTCCAAGAATCTGCCAAAGAACACATATACGAAAGCAGGCTCTTTGTTCACCGGATGGAATACCGAGGCCGATGGCTCAGGTACAGACTATGCAGATATGCAGAGTGTGACCTTCATCACAAGAGGTGAGGGAGACGCAACGCTCTATGCGCAGTGGATGGACAACCCGAATGAGCCCGCAACGCCTACAGACGGTTCCATAATCCTGTCATTCCATGTGGGCGAGACTATCGTTATTCCTGACCTTCCGGCGGGAACCACATACACTATTGAGGAAATCACGACCGGAACATATGTTGACGAGAACGGTGTGGTTCACAACTACATGCCGACGGGATGGAGCCTGGAAGGTATCATTGGTGAAGACGGTGTGATAGAGGCCAACATTACCAGTGAGGCTACTATAACCAACAGGTACTCAGCCGAAGGACAGGCCATTCTGGAAGCCACGAAGATGTTCGAAGGCGGAGAACTTGAAGAAGGCCAATTCGAATTCCTGCTCTATGATAGGTACCCATATGGATCAATACCCTCTCCTACTCCTATCGGTACAGCGTCCAACGCAGAACCGGGTGAAGATGGATCGGCTCAGGTGGTGTTCGACCCGATCTACTACACAGAAGCAGACATTGGAAAGACCTATACATACTATATCGTTGAAAGTATTCCGGACACTGAGGATTACAGTATCTGGTACGATGGCCACGTCGAAACCGTAACGGTCACCGTAAGCGATGCCGGAGGCGGAATGCTTGATGTTCAGGTAGAGTATGATAAGGACGGGGCAGAGTTCATCAATGAAACTGCTTATGGATGGCTGAAGATAACTAAGAACATCGCGGAAGGATCTCCGGAGGATGCAGAGTTCGAGCTTGAGATAAGAGTCTTTGACAAGGACGGCAATGAATACGGCGATGACTTCGAGTTCTATTGGGGTACATATGTGACTGATGATCCGGACTTTGACTGGGATTACTACAGAGAAGGCTATTTCTTCTCAGGTGAGACAGTTCCGATCAGGGCAGGTGAAACGCTTTATGTCGGGGACTTCCCTGCGGGCAGCACCTATGAGATAACCGAGCTGGATAAAGACGGATGGACCTTGGTAGACAGCGAGAATGCCACCGGTACTATCGTGGCCGGAGATGAAGTGGAAGTTACATTCCTCAACGAGTTCATGTCAGAGATCGCCATCGAGCTCGAGGCGGACAAGACCATCATCGGCAGGGATCTCACGGAAGGTGAGTTCGAATTCGGAGTATACGATGAGGATGAAGTCATGGTAGCATACGGTAAGAACGACGGCGAGGGCCATATCGTATTCACGCCGATCTACTACACCTCATACGATGCAGGAGAGACCTTCTATTACACAGTGGCCGAGGTCGACGGACTGGAGAGAGGCATCGCATACGACGAGACGATCTATAATATCACGGTGACCGTGACAGCTGATAAGGATGGAGTGCTCACTGCGACGATCTCAGATAGTGCCAAGGAGATGACCTTCGTCAACACCTACATGGCGACGGGCAAGATCACCTTCAAGGGAACGAAGACCCTGGAAGGCCGTGAGATGACGGATAATGATGTTTTCACCTTCGAAATAAGGGATAACGAGACCGGAGACGTTTGGGAAGCCACAAGCAACGCCAACGGCGTGATCAACTATCCTGTTATAGGATATACTTACGATCCTTCCAACGAGATCGATGATACAGGCACACACACCTATACCATCACTGAGACCACAGAGGACGGAAACGGTATCACAGTTGACACCAACAGCTACACCGTGACGGTTACGGTAACCGACAACAAGGACGGTACCCTTAAGGTAGAGTCTGAAGATGACTATGAGGCCCTGGACTTCATCAACACCTATAACGCTACAGGTTTCGTACAGTTCGAAGCCACCAAGCAGCTCCTTGGAAGAGTACTCAAGGATGGCGAGTTCGAATTCGAAGTACTGAAGGATGGAGAAGTGATCAGCACCGCCACAAACGATGGTGACGGAAACATCACATTCGACAGGATCGAATACGACCTCAGCGATGTGGGCAATACTTACGAATATATCGTAAGAGAGGTCAAGGGAGATCTCGGCGGAGTGACCTACGATGAAACGGAATTCGTTATCAGGGTCACCGTAACTGACAATGGAGACGGAACGCTCAATACCGAAATTCAGTGTGACAAAGAAGTAGTGTTCGTGAACCCGTATAATGCTGAAGGCGAGGTACAGTTCTCAGGAACGAAGACTATTACGGGCCGCGAGATGACGAAGGACGACATATTTGAATTTACCCTGAGCGAGAACGGTGAGATCATCCAGACTGTGAACAACGATGCAGATGGCCAGATAGAGTTTGAGACTATCACATATACAATTGACGATGTGGGCACACATACCTATATCGTAAAGGAGACCCCTGCTGACATTGCTAACATGAAGATGGACAGGACGGTGTATACTGTCACGGTCGTGGTCAGCGATAATGGAGACGGAACCCTTAAGGTCGAGGCCAGCAAGAACTGCAGGTCGCTGATCTTCAGGAACGTATACGAACCGCCCGAAGAACCCAAGACAGGAGATACAATGAATATGACAGCATATATCCTGGCACTTGGCGCGAGCGTAATCGCACTGGCATTCATTCTCCTCTTCAGAAGAAAGAAAGGCAGCAACTAGGTTCTCCCATAAGGAGCAACACATTATGAATTGATGAAGAGGCTGACGGGAGTCAGCCTCTTTTGCTGTGGACAGCGCACCGCTCTTATGCTTTGTGCAAAAAGTATTTTCTTGTAGTATAATCAGACAATAATATGATATAAGAGATGTATCATGAAGACAACAAGACAAAAGATAACTATAATACTGGACATGCTGATCGCGGTTATGGTGTTTTACGCCTGGACGCGCATGATCTTCCGGTGGGGCGACAACGGCACCATCTCTTCGGGAGGATTCAGGAACCTGAAGTACTTCACGGTCCTGTCTAACCTGCTTATGGCGGCGGCTTCTATCCTGAACACTGTATTCACCATATTGGTTTCCAGACATGGAACTGAGATACCGGGATGGGTCGCGAAACAAATATGCGGGAGTCTGCGCTGTGGCTCTCACGCTTCTGGTGATGCTTTTCCTGTGGCCGGTCTTCCGTGTGCCGGGCCTCTACCGGGGAGCCAATCTATGGTTTCATCTGGTGGTGCCCCTGGTGTCATTCGTTTCGTTCATTCTGGGCGGAAGGGAGAAGATCGCGTTCCGGGACAGCTTCGTATCAGTCGTGCCCATGCTGATATACGGGATCTGGTACATCTTAAACAACCTCATAAAGGGGATCGGAGAGTGGCCGGCGACCAACGACTGGTACGGCTTCCTCACCTGGGGCTGGGGTCCCGGGGCCGCCATATTCCTCGTGCTGATACTCATGACATGGGGAGTTTCTCTTTTGCTGCGCGCAGCCCACAACAAAATACTTAAGCTTAGCGAGGTATAAAATGAGGGCATCATAGGGGACCGAACTCTCAGGCTATTGCTGAACACGTTGAAATGAAAGGAGGACAGCACGACATCTCTTTCCATCCGACCCAACTGCTGCTGATCGGCGAGATGGAATTAAAAACCAAGAAATCATCAGAATAAACATTTCCCTATATTATCTCTGGAATGATCACTCTGCCTTTTCCGCCGCAGTACTTGATCGTTTCATCTACGATTCTCTGCGCTGTAGCAATCATCAATTCATTATCGGTGGCATCATTGCCCTGTACGATATAGAACACATTCTTCGTTTTCTCATCCACCTTGGTCTTTTCCACCTGCCGGATCTCCAGGCGGCAAAGAATATCGTTCGCGTCATCACAATAACTGTATTCATGCGGATCATTCGAAACAGACTCACTCTGCCCGATCGGAACGAAGCGCTCTGTTCCGTCTGTAAAGCGGAGCGTCACATTTCCATCCACATGATCGATGTCATGTGCCCCCAATGCAAGTTTGCTTTCCATGGATATGATGTTGTAAATATCCACTGCCTGATTGATAAAGAACACGTCACCATGTTTATTTAACAGTCTGATCAGATTTTCGCTGGCAGGGATATTCTTACGGCGCTTCACACCGGCACGGTCGTGCAGGATGTGGAACCCCTCCAGGATCGGATCTGCGTGATAATCTATATCTTTATATTCTTCCAGCAGAGCAGCGATGATTTCTTTTCTGTTTTCCATCCATTCCGGAGATAGGATGGTGTTGTCTATCCCTTCGATCACCGGGAAAACAATTTTGACTCCGATATCCAGAACGGACTTTTCTACGGCAAATCGTATCTCATTCACATTACTCATATAAAAGCTCCTCTACTTATTTAGTGTTGCATTCATGCTCCCCGGCGTGTAACCTTTCAAGTCAAGTGTGACAAACAGGAAGCCGATCTCCCTGAACTTTTCGCAGACTGCCTCCCGGATCCCATCGGAAGCAAGCCTGGCGATATCCGCGGGAGGAACTTCGATCCGCGCGATGTTGCCGTGCATCCGCACTCGCTCCTCAAAAAAACCATGCTCGATCAGGAACTGCTCTGCCCGGTCGATCATGTGTAATTTTTCCTCTGTGATCTCCTCGCCGTAAACGAATCTGGATGCAAGGCAGGCATATGCCGGTTTGCTCCATGTGGGAAGTCCCAGGGCTCTGGATATCATTCGGATCTCCGATTTTGTAAGCTCCGCTTCCCGAAGCGGACTCTTTACGGAGAGTTCAGCCGCAGCGCGAAGTCCCGGCCGATAGTCTCCCAAGTCGTCCATATTGGAGCCTTCCGCCATATACTCGATGCCGTTCTCTTTTGCTATTTTGCTGATTTCAGTGAATATCCCACGCTTGCAAAAATAGCAGCGGTCGGGGCTGTTAAGCCTGTAGCCTTCTTCCTTTAATGGATCTACCGTGCAGATGATGTGACGAATGCCTCTTTCCTTACAGAAAGCCGTTGCTTCACTCACTTCACGCTCCGGAACAGAAGCATCTGCTCCTGTCACCGCGATCAGCCGGTCACCCAGCACCTCATGGGCTACAGCAGTAAGAAGTGATGAGTCCACGCCTCCGGAAAATCCTACTGCCAGCGAACCTAAACCGGCTATGTATCGTTTCAGGTGTTCGAGCTTCACTTGAAGTTCTTCTGATAAGATTTCTTCCTTTTCAGTCATCGCTTTTCTCCAGATGTAAGATCATTCACGATTTCTCCTGCAATGATAAGCCCCGCCACTGACGGGACAAACGCCGTAGAGCCGGGGATGTCTCTTCGCTCTGTGCATTTTCTTGCAGTTCCGGGAGGACAGATGCAGTGCTGCCTGCAGCTGATAGACATATCCTCTAATGGCCGGACAGGTTTTTCCTTTGAGTAGACTACCTTAAAGGAGTCTATACCGCGTTTTCTGCATTCCCTGCGCATTACTCTCGCAAGAGGGCAAATGGATGTCTCATAAATATCAGCAACTTCAAATGCTGCCGGATCCACCTTGTTACCCGCTCCCATAGCTGAGATGATCGGAACATTGGCTTTTTTTGCATTCTCGATGAGAGCCAGCTTTCCGGTAACTGTGTCGATTGCATCCACTACATAGTCATATTCGCTAAAATCAAACTGATCCTGTGTTTCAGGAAGGTAGAAAGTCTTGTAAGTTCTGACTTTGCAGCCGGGATTGATTTCATGAATTCTTTCCTCTGCAATGTCCACCTTGTACTCCCCGACTGTTCTCCTGGTTGCAAGGATCTGCCGGTTGAGGTTAGTAAGGCAGATCCTGTCATCATCGATCAGATCCAGCGCACCGACGCCGGAACGGGCAAGTGCTTCAACCACATAGCCTCCCACACCGCCGATCCCAAAGACGGCAATGCGGCAGGCAGCAAGTTTTTGCATAGATGCCTCTCCATATAGAAGCTGAGTTCTTGAAAACTGATTTAACATTCTGTTCAGATACCTTTCGCTCTACACACTACCTACTTACACGGTAGGCAATATTATACCATAGCAATCCTGTAAATCAACCGTATTTTTTCAATCATATCTGACCGGTGGCAAAAAAATAGACCCGTTGATTTTCCAATGGGTCTGATTGATGGAGCATAGGGGGATCGGCGTTGTATGCTGCGCATCCAACCGGTCTGCGCGGGCCCTTACGGCCCGCTTGACCCGCTCGCTGTAAGACAGTCCGCCGGACTGTCTCACAGACGCTCGCGCCCTGCCGGGTTCGATCCCCCTATGTATTATTCTATCTGTAACATAAAAGGGACGGAAAAACCGTCCCTTTTATGTTAATGGTGGAGCATAGGGGGATCGAACCCCTGACCTCCAGATTGCGAACCTGGCGCTCTCCCAGCTGAGCTAATGCCCCTCGGCTGTTTTGCGGGATGGCGTGTCCACCCACAAAACTATGTAAAAAAATAAAAATGGTCGGAGCGACAAGACTTGAACTTGCGGCCTCTTGACCCCCAGTCAAGCGCGCTACCAAACTGCGCCACGCCCCGACGCACTAAAGAATTATAGCACAACTTAAATTCAAATGGAAGAACTTTTTTTGCGGGAATGCAGTTTTTTTGCGGAGGAGGACAGCAGCTGAACGAGATGGAGGCAGACACGGCATTCCTGCAAGGATGAGCTCCAAATGCGTGGTGATAATTATTAATAATTAAGACAAAAAAACTATCCAATTTCGTTTACAGTTTCTCTTTACTGTGCTAAAATAAAAAAGGTATTCTTTGCCATTTTTTGGCATACCCATATCAGTTATTTCACATCATTTTAAGGAAGGAAAAAGGAATGAAAGGTACCTTGAAACGACTGCTGATCGTTCTCATCGCTATAAGCATGGTGATCATGCCCAGTTCTCTTGGGTTCACCTATGCAGATGAAACGACCGGCGAAGCTGTTCCAGAGGAAACAGCTGACGTCGCTGTAACAGACGGCGACGCGGTGGAAGGACCGGACCTGTCAGACCTCACTGTTCCCAGACTGGGGGAGAGAGACCCTGAAGAACTGGAAGCAGAAGAGAATGAGTCTGTTCCGATTTATGGTTTCATCACAAAAGAAGATCTTGAAAACATGAACGAAGCAGAACTCGATGAGACAGTGCGGGTTTCCATCGTATTAACAAAGGCCCCCGTTCTTGACAAGTACGATGTTGAAAAGATCAGCAGCTTTTCAGCAAAGAACTACAGAAAGTCACTCAAGAACCAGCAGGCTTCAGTTGAGAAGGATATCAATAAGGCCCTGGGCAAGGACATCACGGTCAAGTGGAATCTCACACTTGCAGTTAACGCCATGTCCGTAGAAGTGACCTATAGGGACATCAAGGATATCCTTGAAACTAAGGGCGTAAAGAGCGTGCAGCGTGAAAACCGCTACGAAGCTCTGGAAGACTCATCCACCCCTGCAGAACCCAAGACCGCGCTTACCAGTGAATTGATGGTGGGGGCTCAGGCCGCATGGGCTGACGGCTATACAGGAGCGGGCCAGCGCATCGCTATCATTGATACCGGTGCGGATACCGATCACCAGTCATTCGACAGCCTTGCGTTCGACTATGCGATCGAGAAATACGAAGAGAAATTCGGCAAGACCGTAGATCTCATGGAAGAGGCAGACATCGATGCAGTTTATGACGATCTTAACGGAGAAGGAGTGTATCTGAGCTCCAAGATGCCGTATATCTACAACTATGTAGACATGGACGAGGACGTCACGCATCTGAATGATACCCAAGGTGAGCACGGCTCTCACGTTGCGGGTATCGCTGCGGCCAACAGGTACATCCCCGACCCGTACACTTGGGGAACGCCTGAATGGGGAACCGTATTTGTGGATACTCTTGACGGCCCATATGCTGTAGGTATGGCACCGGATGCTCAGCTCCTCATAATGAAGGTATTCGGCAAAGCGGGCGGTGCATATGACTCTGACTACATGGCTGCCATTGAGGACGCTATCGTTCTTGATTGCGATGCCTGCAACCTGTCGTTGGGTTCATCCTCAGCAGGCTTCTCATATGACAACGTATATCAGGATGCACTGAATGCACTTACTGCGTCAAACACTGTTGCCTCCATCTCAGCAGGCAACTCCTATGACTGGGGTTACTACAACAGCCCCTACGGATATCTGTATTCCGACAGCATCATCTACAACACTGTAGGATCTCCCGGATCATATATCAACTCGCTGAGCGTTGCAGCAGCCAATAACGTTGGCGTCATCGGCTCTCCTCTGATTTTCGGCGATGAGAAGGTGTTCTACACAGATACCGGTAAAGTTCCCATGTCCTGGATGGACATGGATTATGATGGCAACGGAACTGAATTCGATTTCGTCTACATCGATGAAAGAGGATTTGAGGAAGAGTATGAAGCTGTAAACGCTGAGATCTCTCTGCAGGGAAAGGTCGTCCTGGTCAACAGAGGCACATCCAGCTTTTCTGAGAAAGCCAATAACGCCATCGCTTATAAACCTTTGGCTGGCGCTGTCGTAAACCACTCTCCCGGTTCCATCAGCATGGATCTCAGTGATTTCACCGGTAATTTCCCGTTCGTATTTATCAGCGGAGAAGATAAGGCTGTTGTTATCTCTGCAGCCACAGACTCTCAGGAATTCACCACGGATGTCACATATGACTTCGATGGTGACGGTACAGATACAACGGAGACCCAGAATTACACGGTATATACCGGTAAGGTCACCATCGTCTATAATCCGGATAAGGAGATAACAGGAGAGCGTGAGAACGCAACCATCACAGACTTCAGTTCCTGGGGAGTTCCCGAATCACTCATCCTGAAACCTGAGATTACAGCTCCCGGAGGAAACATCTGGTCTGTAAACGGAACGGCGAACTCAAATAACGGCTACACAGGCGGAACCGATATGTATGAGCTCATGAGCGGAACATCTATGGCTGCTCCTCATATCGCAGGTCTTTCTGCTGTTATCAAGCAGTATCTTGAGGAAAACGATCTGAGCGAGGTCAACAGTGAGCTCACAGACAACTATAACCTCAGAGCCATTGCACAGAGCTTGATGATGTCTACTGCCACCCCCATGATCGTTGATGATCTGTATCTGCCGGTCATCCGGCAGGGCGCAGGCCTGGTAGACATCAGCAAGGCTATAAATGCAACATCTGTAGTAATGATCGACGATGCTTTCCTGACTGTTCCCACAGGAGCGGCAGCTGACGGCAAAGTCAAGGTCGAGCTGGGTGATGACCCCGATAAGGATGGAAAATACAAATACACATTCTCCATCTACAACACTACAGACGTAGACGAGACCTTCGAACTTGATTCAGAGTTCTTCACTCAGGATCTTCTCTACGACGGTCTTTTCCACGGACTGACAACAAAAGAAATCGATGTCACCGCAGATTACACCTGGAAGACGGCTGACACCGTAACTGATGAACATGACGTGAACAAGGACGGAGATACTGACGAAGACGACGCTCAGGCAATCCTTGATTACCTGACAGGCGTGGTGGACGGAAGCGACCTGGCCCTCGATAAAGGCGATATGGACGAAGACGGCAGACTCACCTCTTACGATGCACAGCTGCTTCTCCTGTGGTCGCCGGAAGGCGAGGCAGAGACAGAGTATATCGTTCCTGCAAACGGCAAGGCTATAGTAACCGTCAGACTGACGGTCAACGAAGACCTGAGTGATTATCCTGCCGGTGCATATATCGAAGGATACACCTACGCAAGATGCACAACTACAACGGACGAGGGCGAGAGTCTCGAGACTGAGCACTCCATCCCGATCCTGGGATTCTATGGCAACTGGACTGATTCCTCCATGTTTGACTATTCATCGAAGACGGATATCTACAACTATGGAGAAGATAATGTCTGGGAGTCCTACTCAGGCAAGTATTCCAATTACTTCCTTCTGAAGGAGGGACCTCACCAGTATGATTTCACAGGCAACCCATATGTTCCGGAAGAAGAATTCCCGTATGATCGTCTCGCCATCAGAAGCGATACTCAGATAAAGAAGGTTTACTACAATCTCATCCGTAACTCTTCCACAACAGGATTCGCTGTAAGCGCACTGGATGAAGAAGGTGAGATTGACGGAGTAGCAGATGCTTTCATAAAGAGAGTTCTGGAGTATGGACTCTATACGGATACTCAAGGTGTTCAGCAGAACACAGCCACCAGAAACATCAATGTGGAAAAGACTCCTGCAGAATATGGATTCTCTGAGGGTGACAGGTTCCGTGCCGGTATCTATGCGATACCTGAGTACTACGCTATGCTCTACACTGCGGAGCAGGGTGACGGCACGATGACCTCTGAAGAGAACGGCTATATCTATGAGGATGAAGATTTCGCGGCCGTCATTGAAAGCGGTATGCTTGGAGAAGGCGCGTTCCTCGGATATGATTTCATCGTTGACGACACCGATCCCGCAATCGAATCAGTAAACTTAGATGCTGAAGCAGGAACCGTCACGATCAAAGCTTCCGACAATATGAATCTCGCTTTCGTCGGACTCATCTCCCTGGATGGAAAAGAGTTCTATGCATATGAGGTTCCCGGAACAGCTGAAGCAGAAGTGACTCTTTGACATTAAAGATGTAATAGACGACATTCCCATGTATGCCGCCGTATTCGTAGGCGACTATGCAGGAAATGAAGTGGCACAGGTTCTGGAAGTAAATGATAACACACCTGATTATGAGGATCCTTTAGTTCCTGCCGAGGTAGAACTCAGCACAGAGGATCTGTATGTTTACAAGGGCAACTCTGATGTAGTGGCTGCCAAGATCATTCCTATCACATCCACCAATACGGACGTGGTATGGACCGTTGCCGATCCCACCATCGCTACGGTGGAGGAAGGTCTGATCACAGGCGTCAATGCGGGAGAAACAGATGTTACTGCAACTTCAGCAGTTGATGATACCGTATTTGCCACATGCCACGTAACGGTAGTAAGTGTTGAAGCTGACCTCAAAGCCATAGCCTGGGACTTCAAGATTCCCGGAAATGATAACGAAGCTATTGTTCAGCTGGATGTGAGCGACGCATCAAAACTTAGTGACTACACAGTTTTGGGCGATTATAAGGGAGTATCCACAGCAACTGCTTTATATGGATATCCTGCAGGCAGCTCAACCACTCAGAACACATTATATGTCGGTACCTTCGACTATAGTTCGGGAGACAGCGACTTCTACAAGGTGGATGCTAACTACAACCTGATGGACAATAAGCCATCCACTCCTGAACTTGATCCTTATGGAATCGGATATCTTCCCCTGGTAGACATCACACTGGGTTCACCGCAGAAGTACCAGGGCTACAAGCTGTTCGACATGGCATATGTATATGGCCCCTACGCTTTAATGGGAAGCGCGAATCCCGGGTATGCGTCGTTGTTCGGCGAATCCGAGCCGTACGTCGGACTGCCGCTGGCTGTTGGAATACATCCGAATTATGAAAGCGATGATACCTACTGGGCAGCTATCACGATCAAGGAACTCAACCGTAATATCCCGACATATTACCTGCTTGATGATACAGGAATGCTTTGGGAGGCAACGACCAGATATGTGGCTGCTGACCTCGATTTCATCTTCACGTTCAACGAGCTGTTCAACATCGGGCTTGAGCCCAACTGGCTCAGACAGAGTCTGTTCTATGATGACAGCACAGGCGCCTTGTTCTACTCCTACACTGATGCAGGTGCAAACTCAGTTCTGTACTACATCGATGTAGAGAATGAGATCGTTCTTGAGATCGGAGAATACGGCGAAGAAGTATGGCCGGTAACCGGTCTGTTTACGGAAAATGCGCTCACTACCGGCAGCATTGAAGAGCCCATGGATGATGCCGATGTGGATCTTGAAGCTGTAGCTGCCCGCGTCAAGGGGAACATGGCAGAGATCGATGCTTTCCGCGAGAAGGTCCTTGCAGAAGGATATGACGGATCACTGAACAAAGTGGTACCTGTAAGTCCTGACAGAGCCGACACATTGGATCCGGAGACCTTCGACTTCTGGCAGTGGAATGATTATGAGGTCGACGATCAGAACTTTGTTGAACTGAACTTCAGCGAAGATGTGGCATCCAGCAACGGACTGGCTACGTTCGAGTATGATCCTGAAGTGTTCAAGTATGTCGGACATGAGGGTCAGATAGATCATACCTCCTTATTTGTGGATGAGGAGAATGGTCTGATCAAGATCGCATATGCTGACGCGGACCAGCTCGATCCGTACACATTGGTCGAGACAGTTGGATTACAGTTCCTTCAGACCTGTCAGGAAAGCGAAGTGGTAAGTACCACCATTGAGAGAAACGATGAGTTCGACCTCGATGAGGAAGTTTCCACCATCCTGACATCTCACGATTGGAGCGACTGGGAGTATGATGAGGAAAACGAAACGTTTACCCGTACATGCGACAAGTGCGGTACTACTGAGGAGTTCGAATTCCCCCACAGGATATTCGGACAGAGCAGATATGATACAGCCATGGAGATCGCAAATGAATACAAGGATCTCTATCTCTTCGAATCGGATCAGCTTGAATCCGTAGTAGTCGCCACGGGCGATGCATTCCCCGACGCTCTCACAGGAAGCTATGTATCCATCCAGAACGAGGCACCCATGCTCCTCATCAACAAGCAGGACAAGGTCAAGAACGAAGTGCTGGCCTATATCGAAGCCAACGTTGAAGAAGGCGGAACAGTATACCTTCTTGGAGGTACAGGCGCAGTAGATGAGGCATTTGAAACAGCGCTTGCCGGCAAGGGATATGATGTTACAAGACTTGCAGGCGGAGACAGATTCGGCACTAACCTGGCCATTCTGAACAATGCTGAGGATCCGGGTTCCGAACTTCTGGTATGCAGCGGACTTGACTGGCCTGATGCTGCCACTTCTTCAGCCACAGGACTTCCCATCCTGATCGTAGGCAAGCAGCTTACGGCCGATCAGAAGGCTTATCTCGAAGCTCAGAACTTCACGGACATCTACGTAGTTGGAGGATCCGCTGTAGTAAGCGACAGCATGCTCGACTCCCTCAAGCCCTATGCTGATACAGTCACAAGGGTGGCGGGAGCCAACAGAGCAGAGACAGCTATTGCTGTTGCAGAGGAGTTCTATCCCGAGAATGTGTACAATCTGGTATTCGCATACTACAAGAACTTCCCCGACTGCATCTCCGGCGGACTGCTGGCCAATGCACTTGGCGCACCTATCCTTTACGGCCCGGCTTATCTGGATGTAAACAAGGAATTCGTTGAGAAATGCGGAGCTGTGGATGCATATGTATATGGCGGCAAGACATTGGTCACCTCAGATTTCATTCTGGATGCATATGCAGCAATGCTGAAGGAGCTCTACGGTTACGAGCAGTAATTTCAAATTAAGGACCGTCAGGTCATGACATCAAAAAAACTTTTTCCGCCCGCGGCATATGCTGCGGGCGGTTTTTTGATGCGCAAAAGACCATGCGCAGGCTGCAGAATTTCAACGCTGCCGCAAAAGTTTTTTGCGCTGAACAGGCCGTTGTAGACGGTCGTTTTGTGTTTTGATTAACGACAAATATACAGCAAAAAAACCCTTGCTAAAAGGCTTTCATTTCGATTTACACCCCATTTTTGGTGTGCTAAAATACATGCGATAGAAAGTGCTTTTTGCGCTGAGTTATAAGTTGTTGAGCTATATTTAAGGAAAGGAAAGAAAGAATGAAAGGTACCTTGAAACGATTGCTGATCGTTCTCATCGCCATAAGCATGGTGATTATGCCCGGTTCTCTGGGATTCACATATGCAGATGAAGCGACCGGCGAAGCTGTTTCTGAGGAAACAGCTGACGTTGCCGCAGAAGAAAACGGCGGCGCAGTGGAAGTACCGGATCTGTCAGATCTTCACGTTCCGAAGCTGGGCGAGGCGGCAGCCGCTGAACTGGAAGGAACGGAAGAAGCTAACACTCTTGTTTCCGGGGTCATAACCAAAGAGGAACTTGACCTTATGACGGAGGCAGATCTTGACAAAACGGTACGTGTATCCATTGTATTATCAAAGGCTCCTGTTCTTGACAGGTACAACGTAGAGAAAGTTAACAGCTTTTCTGCAAAGAACTACAGAAAAACCCTCAAGAATCAGCAGGCTTCAGTTGAAAAGGCCATAAACAAGGCCCTTGGAAAGGATATCGACGTCAAGTGGAATCTCACCCTTGCAGTCAACGTTATTTCCACTGAAGTGACCTACAGAGATATCAAGGCGATCCTTGACGTCAAGGATGTAGTGAGCGTACAGCGTGAGAACCGCTATGAGGCTGTTTCCGAAGAAGCAGGAACTGCCGAACCCAATACCGCGCTTACCAGTGAATACATGGTGGGCGCCCAGTCCGCATGGGCTGGCGGCTATACGGGAGCGGGCCAGCGCATCGCTATCATTGATACCGGTGCTGACATAGAGCACCAGTCCTTCAACAGCGATGCATTCGACTATGCCATCGCCAAGTATGAAGAGAAATTCGGCAAGACCGTGGACCTCATGGAAGAAGCGGACATAGATGCAGTGGCTGAATCTCAACGGTGAAGGCATATATCTGAATACCAAGATGCCCTACATCTACAACTATGTTGATGAGGACACGGATGTTACTCACGTCAACGACAAGGAAGGCGAACACGGTTCTCACGTTGCAGGTATCGCAGCGGCTAACCGTTACATCCCCGATCCGGCTGACTGGGGAACAGATGATTACGGAACATCATTTGTAGACACTCTTGACGGCCCCTATGCGATAGGTATGGCACCTGACGCTCAGCTCCTTGTAATGAAGGTATTCGGAAAAGCGGGCGGAGCATACGACTCAGACTACATGGCGGCTATAGAGGACGCAGTCGTTCTGGAATGCGATTCCTGCAACCTGTCACTGGGTTCTGCTGCTGCAGGATTCACCTATGATACGGTATATCAGGATGCTCTGAATTCGCTCGTTGAGACCGACACCGTAGCGGCCATATCTGCGGGCAACTCCTATGACTGGGGTTACTACAACAGCTATTACGGGATGCTCTATTCGGACAGCATCGTCTTCAACACTGTAGGATCTCCCGGATCATATATCAACGCTTTTACGGTAGCTGCTGCGCAGAACGTCGGAACTATCGGATCACCGCTGGTATTCGGCGATGAGAAGGTGTTCTACACAGATACCGGCAAAACTCCCATGTCCTGGATGGATCTGGATCCTGAAGGCAACGGAACTGAATTCGATTTCGTCTACATCGATGAAAGAGGATTTGCGGAAGAGTACGAAGCTGTAAACGCTGAGATATCTCTTGATGGCAAGGTCGTTCTGGTCAACAGAGGCACATCCAGCTTTGCTGAAAAAGCCAATAATGCGATCGATTACAATCCTTTGGCGGGTGCTGTCATAAACCACTCTCCCGGCTCCATCAGCATGGATCTCAGGAATTTCACCGGCAATTTCCCGTTCGTGGGCATCAGCGGAGAAGATAAGGCTGTTGTTATCGCTGCGGCCACAGAATCCCGGGAGTTCACCACGGATGTCACATATGACTTCGATGATGACGGTACAGAAACGACGGAGACCCAGAATTACACGGTATATACCGGCAAAGTCACTATCGTCTATAATCCGGATAAGCAGATCACAGGAGAGCGTGAGAACGCGACCATAACAGACTTCAGCTCCTGGGGAGTTCCCGAATCACTCATCCTGAAGCCTGAGATCACGGCACCCGGAGGAAACATCTGGTCTGTGAACGGAACAGCGAACAGCGACAACGGTTACACAGGCGGAACTGACATGTATGAGCTCATGAGCGGAACCTCGATGGCTGCACCTCATATCGCAGGACTGTCTGCTGTAATGAAGCAGTATCTTGAAGAAAACGATCTCAGTGAGTATAACAAAGAACTTACCGACAACTATAACCTCAGAGCTATCACACAGAGCTTGCTGATGTCCACTGCCACCCCCATGATCGTTGATGATCTGTATCTGCCGGTCATCCAGCAGGGCGCGGGTCTGGTTGACGTCAACAAGGCTATCAACGCCACATCAGTCGTAATGATCGATGACGCGTTCCTGACAACGGCCACCGGAGCCGCCGATGACGGCAAAGTCAAGGTCGAGCTGGGCGACGATCCGGACAGATCGGGCACATACAAATATGTGTTCACGATCTATAACACAACAAATGAGGATCAGACCTTCGAACTGGATTCGGACTTCTTCACCCAGGATCTGTACTACGAGGATATTTTCCACGACACATACATCAGAGACATAGACATGGACGTGCACTATGATTGGGTGCCCACACCCAGCGTGGACGGAATGGATGCTCATGACGTGGATAAGGATGGAGATACGGACGAAGACGACGCTCAGGCTGTCTTGGATTACCTGACAGGCGCAAGGGATGCCACCGGGCTGGACCTTGCCGCAGGCGAAATGGACAATGACGGAAAGCTTACCACATATGATGCTCACCTCATCCTTAACTGGAAACTGGATGGATATGCTACCAACTATGTGGTTCCCGCCAATGGCAAAGCTCAGGTATTCGTTACCGCAAGTCTCAACGATGATCTGGATTATTATCCTGCAGGCGCATATATTGAAGGATTCACTTATGCAAACTGCGTGACATCCACGGACGAGGGCCTTAGCCTTGAGACATCTCACTCCATCCCGGTCCTGGGATTCTACGGCAACTGGACAGATTCTTCAATGTTCGACTACACGTCGATAGTTGACATTTACAACTACGGAGAGGAAAACTGCTGGCCTTCATACTCCGGCAACTATTCAAACTGCTTCCTGATGAAGCAGGGAACGAATGAATTCATTTTTACAGGCAACCCATATGTTCCTGAGGATGAATTCCCCTCTGACCGTCTGGCTATAACCAGCGATACGACCATAAAGAGGGTATACTACAACCTCATCCGTAACGCCGGAACTACAGGTTTTGCGGTAAGCAAAGTAGACGAGGACGGCAGCATCGCAAGTGTGATCAATGCTGTGATCAACAGCAATAATGTATACGGACTGTATACCGATACTCAGGGCACTCAGCAGAATGCCGGAATAAAGAAGTATAACGTAGGCAAGACTCCTGCGGATTACGGCCTCGTTGAAGGTGATCTGTTCCGCGCAGGTTTCTACGCTATTCCTGAGTACACAGCAATGTTATACAACAGCGGCAATAACGGTGACGGCAGCATGAACTCTGCCTACGACGGATTGCTGCAGGAGGACGAAGACCTTGCCAGTATCATAGATGAAGACACCATAGGCTCCGGCGCTTACATCGGATATGACTTTATCGTTGACGATACTGCTCCCAAGATCGAATCAGTAGATTACGATGCTGAGACAGGAGTTGTAACCATCAAGGCTTCCGACAACGAGCACATGTCGTTCGTGGGTCTTGTGTCTCTGGACGGCGAGTTGTTCTATGATTATCAGATACCGGAAGATCCCGAGGCTGAAGTGACTCTCGACATCTCTGATATCTTGGATTACATTCCCATGTACGCCGCAGTATTCGTAGGCGACTACGCGGGAAATGAGACCATCCAGCTCCTGAAGGTCAACGAAAATGAGCCTGAATACAGTGATCCCACTGCACCTGCAGAGGTGGTGCTGAGCTCATATGAACTTGACATCTATAAGGGCAACTCAGAGACTATCAGCGGCAAGATCATCCCGATCACAGCTGAGAATACGGGCATTGTCTGGTCATCTTCCAACGAAAGCATAGCTACAGTATCCGAGGGGGTCATCACAGGCGTTTCTGCGGGTGAAGCAGACATCATCGCGACTTCCTCTGCTGATGAAACTGTAAAGGCTGTCTGCCATGTGACAGTAATCAGCATAGCGGGTGAACTCAACGCAGTGGCATGGGATTTCAAGATCGATGGAAACGATAATGAGTCCATCATCAAGATCGACATATCCGATGCAAACAATATTCCCGAATACACCACTCTGGGAGACTATAAGGGCCTTGGCACCACGTCTGTATTCTATGGATATCCTGCAGGCCGTTCCACATTACTCAACACGTTATATGCGGGAACCTTCGACTACAGTTCTCAGGAGACAGAAGTATACAAGCTGGATTCAAGCTATAACTTCGTGGACAGCAATACATCAACTTCGGAACTCGACCCCCTGGGAACCGGATATCTTCCTGTAGTGGATTCTGCCCTTGGCGGCAGTATGGTATTCAGACTGTCCTTTTCGTCCTATGGTAAGCTGTTCGATATGGCTTATGTATACGGACCTTACCTGGTGTTAGGAAGTTCAGACCCGGCAGTCGGATCAGCAATAGGCTATCCCGGATATGTGGGACTGCCGTTCAGTGTCGCGTTCCATCCGAATTATGAAACGGAAGATACCTATTGGTGTGCTGTTGCTCTGAAGAAGAGCGGCGATGAGCCGGAATTCTACCTGATGGACGACAATGGAGTGCTTTGGGAAGCATCGACCACGTACTTAACCGATCCGGACGCGGAAGATTACTTTGATTATACTTTCACTGAGCTCTTTGATACGGGACTGGACGTAAGCTGGCTCAGACAGAGCATGTTCTACGATTCCGCTACAGACACTCTGTACTTCAGTTCAACAGAAACAGGAGTTGGATCGACCCTTTACTGCATCGATGTAGAAGACGAGAAGGTCCTGGAGATCGGAGAGTTCGGCGAGGATGTATGGCCTGTAACAGGTCTGTTCACCAAGAATGCCGTAGGTACTGCAAGCATTGATGAACCCATGGATTCCGATGACCTGGACGAGGCTGATGTATTTGTTGTGAATATGGATAGACTTGAAGCCAACATGGCTGAGGTCAATGCGTTCCGAGACAAGGTCCTTTCCGCAGACGCCGATGGATCTACCAACAGGGTAGTCAGCGCTGCTAAGCCCGAGAGAGAGGTCACCGAATCTGAAGAGATGGTAGTTCCATTCAATTACATCTATGGAGGAGAGGGTGAATTCTACGATATCATGTGGCTCGATGAAACTGAGGATTCCACAAATGGATTCGCTACGATCAAATATGATCCGGAGGTCATGACATTCTCCGATGCTCATAATTTAATCGATCACACATCAGTATTCGTAGATGAAGAAAACGGCCTCATTAAGTTCGCATACGCGGATAAGGATCCCGTCCCGTCACTCTATGATATTGAAGCACTTGTCTTCGAATTCCAGAAGTCTTGTGTTGAAGGCAATGTAACAGTCACCACAACAGAGAGAAACGATGATCTGGATCTCGATGAGGAAGTAGGCATTACGCTCAGTGCACACCAGTGGGGCGACTGGGATTACGATAAGGAGAACGAAGAGTTCGTACACACCTGCACAATCTGCGGCACAGAGGAATCCGAGCCGTTCCCCAACAGGATCTACGGCCAGTCCAGATATCAGACGGCAATGGAGATCGCCAATGAGTACAAGGAGATCTTCAACCCGGAAAAGTTTGAGTCTGTTGTAGTCGCAACAGGTGATGAATTCCCGGATGCTCTTACAGGAAGCTTTGTATCCATCAGTAATCGTGCACCCATGCTTCTGACAAGCAAGAAGAGTGCCGCTGTCAACAATGAGGTGCTGGAATACATCAGCGCCAACACCGTTGAAGGAGCAACTGTGTACCTGCTTGGAGGAGAAGGCGCAGTCAATGCGGACTTCGAAGCCGCTCTTAAGAATAAGGGATTTGAAGTTACCAGACTGGCAGGCGGAGACAGATTCGGCACTAACCTGGCCATTCTGAACAATGCTGAGGATCCGGGTTCCGAACTTCTTGTCTGCAGCGGACTTGACTGGCCTGATGCTGCCACTTCTTCAGCCACAGGACTTCCCATCCTGATCGTAGGCAAGCAGCTTACAGCCGATCAGAAGGCTTATCTCGAAGCTCAGAACTTCACGGACATCTACGTAGTTGGAGGATCCGCTGTAGTAAGCGACAGCATGTTCGACTCCCTCAAGCCCTATGCTGACACAGTCACAAGGGTGGCAGGAGCCAACAGAGCAGAGACAGCCATCGCTGTAGCAGAGGAATTCTATCCTGATTACCTGTATTATCTGGTATTCGCATACTACAAGAACTTCCCGGACTGCATCTCAGGCGGAATGCTGGCCAATGCACTCGGTGCACCTATCCTTTATGGCCCGGCTTATCTGGATGTAAACAAGGAATTCGTGGAGAAATGCGGAGCTGTGGGAGCATACGCACTGGGAGGAAAGACTCTGGTCGACACAGACTTCTTCCTGAAGGCATATGAAACACCACTTGCGTGGGTCTACGGCTACGTACAGTAAAAACAGAATAAGGATCGGCTGATCCTGAAGGATTTTTCCGCCCGCGGCACCCGCCGCGGGCGTTTTTTGTGAGTGAAAAAGTCTTGTGGTACGACAAACATATAGGATATACTCGAAAGGAGTTCGGCCATGAAAAAAAGTCTTATGGCAATGCTTTTGATATTTCTTCTTCTGTTCGCGGCGGGCTGCGGCACGTCACAGGAGCCTGCCGTGCCCGGAACTGATCCGGCAGAGGAGGATACAGGAGAGACTGTACCGGAGGACGCAGTATCCGAAGATGCGGAAACATCCGGGGCGGTGTATTTTGCGCAATTAAAATACGACCCTGAAACAGGATCGCTCATATATACCGTCGTAAATGGCACAGACGAGAGGATCACATTCGGGGGCGACATCATCCTTAAGAAAAGGACCATAGACGGTCTCTGGGTGGAGATGCAGCCCCTCCAGTGGAACCGTGAAGAAAGTATCAGGTTCCCGGTGACGCGGCTGGTGCAGATCGACGCGGGGGAGGCACGGGAGGGCAGCATAGACCTGGAAAACACCTTCGGAAAGCTCACGGAAGGAGAGTATGAAGTTATTATCCAGATCGGCACTTCACAGGGCTCAGAAACGATTTCAGGAGGTTTCAGAGTGGGTGCTGTGAACTGACCGTGTCTGATGCTCGAAAATTTATATGAGGGACAGCCCTTATCTGGGCTGCTTTTTCTTTTGCTCCTTTTCAAGGGCTTTGATGGCGTACCACCTGTCGCGGATGGCCTCCTCGGACTCAAAACGCTCATCGGTGAAAACATGGGGGTGACGGCGGATCATCTTATCCGCCACGCCCTGGACCACGTCATCGAAGGTGAACCAGCCGTATCTCTCGGCGAACTCGCTCTGGATAACCACCTGAAGCAGCACGTCTCCGAGCTCCTCGCAGAGGTTCTCGTGGTCATCGTTGTCTATGGCCTCTATCACCTCGTTGGCCTCGTTTATGAGGCAGGGCTTGAGGGATTCGATGGTCTGGGCGCTGTCCCAGGGGCAGCCCTCAGACCTGTCGCAGAGGATGTGGACGATCTCTCTGAACTCCTCCATGTCGTGACGGTCTTTTTCTATGTATACTTTGCCGGTGCTCTTGATCTTGGGTTCCATTTTTGCTCCTTTGTGGTACAATATTGCCTGTGTTCGCAGGCTAAAACTATTATAATGAAAAGCCGGCCCGCGGGCAAGGATATCCATCAGGGTATTTTTTGGATTTTTTTATAAAAAATATTGACTTTCTTTGTTTTTGATTATATAATCTACACATATTTCAGAAAGGAAGAAGCGTAATGGCCAATTATTCATCCAAAAACATTATGATGATGGATATGATGATGTGCATGGGCGCCATGTGCATGTTTGTTATTGCAAAGAGATCAGGCTCGCCACGTTTCATATCCGACTGAACTGATATCAGGACCGGACCGGGAAGCCAAGCGGGCTGCCCGGTTTTTTTATCCGGTTAAACAAGGAGAAGACGACAGATGATCGAATTACGGCACCTGAGCAAAACATTCAGGACAAAGGACAAGGAGATCACAGCCCTGGATGACATCAACCTCACCATAAATGACGGAGAGATCTTCGGCATTATAGGCCTTTCCGGAGCGGGAAAGAGCACGCTGGTGCGCTGCATAAATCTTTTGGAGAGACCCACCTCGGGAGAGGTGATAATAGACGGGAGGTCCGTGGGAGATCTTACGGAGAAGGAGCTTCTGAAACTCAGGCAGAGCATAGGCATGATCTTCCAGGACTTCGCTCTTCTGGAGCAGAGAAACGTTCTGGACAATGTGTGTTTTCCCATGGAGATAGCAGGAAAGTCCAAGGCAAAGGCCAGGGAGAGGGCGCAGGAACTGCTGGCAAGGGTAGGGCTTACTGAAAGAGCCACCAGCTACCCCTCACAGCTCTCCGGAGGTCAGAAACAGAGAGTGGCCATAGCGAGAGCTCTCGCCATGGATCCAAAGTACATCCTCTGTGACGAGGCCACCAGTGCCCTGGACCCCACCACCACAAGATCGATTCTGGAGCTTTTAAAGGATATCAACAGGGACCTGGGTGTCACGGTGGTGGTCATAACCCACGAGATGAAGGTAATAGATCAGATCTGCGACAGAGTCGCGATCATCGATAAGAGCAACATTGCCGAGGAGGGCAAGGTGAGCGACGTGTTCACCAACCCGCAGTCGGCCATAGGAAGGGAACTCATCCTTCCAAGCGACAGGACAGACGCCCTGGAGGCTTTGGGAGGAGAAAAGATAAGGATCATCTTCGACGGTCAGGAGGCCGGAGAGCCCGTTATCGCCAAGATGGTTCTCGAAAGTCAGGTGCCCGTCAGCATCATCTATGCTGACACCAGGGAGGTCGGCGACGTGACCTACGGTCACATGGTGGTCGGACTTCCCAAGGACCCGCGGCAGGCCGCCAGGATCAAGGCATGGCTTGAGCAGAGCACCGTCGACTGGCGGGTCGAGAAAGAGGAGGTGGTATAAATGTCTGATATGCTTAGACAATTGATGGAAAACAACGTGATCCTCATGGGGATCTGGGAGACCATCTACATGACAGTAATATCATCGGCCTTTGCCTATCTGTTCGGGCTGCCGCTTGGGGTACTTCTCCAGGTCACGTCCGATACCGGGATCAGACCCAAAAGGGTGCTGAACCGGGCGGTAGGCTTCGTGGTGAATTTTTTCCGCAGCATCCCCTTCATCATCCTGATGGTGGCCATGCTGCCGGTGGCAAGGTTCGTGGTAGGCACCGCCCTTGGAAACAAGGCGGTCATAGTGATGCTGGTCATCGCAGCCGCTCCCTACGTAGCAAGGATGGTGGAAAGCTCGCTGAACGAGGTCGACGCCGGCGTCATCGAGGCCGCACAGGCCATGGGGGCCAACACCTTCCAGGTGATATGGAAGGTACTCCTTCCGGAGGCCAGACCATCCCTTCTGAATGGGGCCACCATCGCAATGGTGACCATCCTGGGCTACTCCGCGATGTCAGCCACCATCGGAGGCACGGGCCTCGGCCAGATAGCCATCACCTACGGACACCAGAGATCAAAGAGCGACGTTATCTGGGTATGCGTGATCCTCATGGTGGTCATCGTTCAGATCATTCAGGAGATCGGCACCCGCGCCGCAAAAGCATCCGACAGAAGGATACAGGAATAGCAAACTCAACTTAAATAATATTTCAGGAGGATACAGAAATGAAGAAGTCACTTATACTTACACTTATACTGGTTATCGCACTTGTCTGCTTCGCCGGCTGCGGCGGAAGTTCCGGTTCCGGCTCCGGTTCCGGAGGCGGTGAATCCACAGAGAACGAGACTATCGTCGTAGGCGCAAGCTCAACGCCTCACGCAGAGATCCTTGAGCAGGTCAAGGATACCCTGGCAGAACAGGGATATGACCTTGAGATCAAGGTATTCGATGACTACGTACTTCCCAATCAGGCTCTGGCAGACGGCGAACTGGATGCCAACTACTTCCAGCACACACCCTATCTTCTGAGCTACAATGAAGCCAACGGCACCGATCTGGTATCCGCGGCTCTGATCCACTATGAACCCTTCGGACTTTACGGAAACGGAGTTACTTCCGTAGCTGACATCCCCGACGGAGCCACCATCATTATCCCTGCGGACGATTCCAATGAGACCAGAGCTCTGCTGCTGCTCCAGCAGGAGGGTCTGATCACGCTCGACGCTGACGCTACCGCACTTACCGGAGTTACCACTCTGGACATCGTGGACAACGGCGGATACAACGTAAGTGCAGTCCAGGCTGACACGGTTCCCGCTCAGCTGGCCAACTCCGATGAAGGAACAGTCGCAGTCATCAACGGAAACTACGCTCTCGCCGCAGGCCTGAAGATAGCTGACGCCCTGGCAGTTGAGGACTCTTCCGGAGACGCCGCTCAGACCTACGCCAACATCATCGCAGTGCGCGCAGGCGATGAGAACAGTGAGAAGATCCAGGCTCTTGTAGCTGCTCTTCAGACTGAGGCGGTCAAGCAGTTCATCGCAGATAACTACAACGGAGCAGTGGTGGCTATCTTCTAGATCAGCTTACAGGCCATTCATTACGCAAAAAATACAGACCCCGCGCCCGGGCGCGGGGTCTTCATATGCCAAGAAGAGAGGGCGCCTCTCAAGGTCTGATTGATGACCTTGAGAGACGCCCTCTCTTAGATGTTTGGAATTCGAATATTAAGGCAGCCCTGCCTGTGGGCGGATTTTTTCTCACAGGCAGGGCGGAAATGGGGTTTTGCCCTGCCTGAGCGCGGATTTTTTCTCACAGGCAGGGCGGAAATGGGGTCAGGCCCTGCCTGAGAGCGGATTTTTTTCCACAGGCAGGGCGGAAATGGGGTCAGGCCCTGCCTGTGGGCGGATTTTTTCTCACAGGCAGGGCAGAAATGGGGTCAGGCCCTGCCTGAGCGCGGATTTTTCCTCACAGGCAGGGCGGAAATAGGGTCAGGCCCTGCCTGAGAGCGGATTTTTTTCCACAGGCAGGGCAGAAATGGGGTCAGGCCCTGTCTGAGAGCGGATTTTTTTCCACAGGCAGGGCAGAAATGTGGTTTTGCCCTGCCTGAGAGCGGATTTTTGCTCACAGGCAGGGCAGAAATGGGGTCAGGCCCTGCCTGAGAGCGGATTTTTTTCCACAGGCAGGGCGGAAATGGGGTCAGGCCCTGCCTGTGGGTGTAGTGGTAAACATAAATTGGACACGGAGGGGGTAATTTTTGGGCAGAGGATGTATAATGAGTAGACAGGACATAATACATCCCAGAACAATCATTTC
>CAJOKT010000042.1 GCA_905235115.1 uncultured Peptostreptococcaceae bacterium | reverse complement strand
GGTATTTTTTGTTTGTGGTGATTCAATTATACCTAAAGGATAAGCATTTGGCTCTATCTATTTGATTTTCAAATTTACACCATTATATGGGCGTTATCAGTTTTTTGCGAACATACAGTAAAAATGGTCTTAAGGCTACTGTACAAAACCCATTTTTTGAAACTGTACAGTAAAGTCAGCCCCCTCAGTTCCAATACCACAAAACAGCGGCCCATCCGGGCCGCTTTCGTATCTGTACTGTGATTCAGTTCTCCGGATCCGCGGGTCTTTTGCGGTAGCGGACGTATGCGGTGGTCACCGACACCCAGGTGATGATCTCGTTCAGCACTCCTCCCCAGGAACCGATCAGAAAATTGAAGATCAGGAACAGAGGGCAGATCAGGATCATGTTGGCGAACCTGAGTTTTTGCGGATCCCTTGACCAGAAGGATATGAGGGCTATTGAAAATCCCATGACCGGCAGCACGTCGTACCACCTGGTCAGGGTCAGGGCGCAGAGCACCACCTGCACACCGATCAGGATGTACACCCAGCCTTTCCATGCAAGCTTCGGCCAGCGGTCCCTGAGAAGGAGCATCACATTCATCACCACGGAGACGCAGAGCACCGCA
Organism: uncultured Peptostreptococcaceae bacterium; assembly: GCA_905235115.1. Classification (GTDB taxonomy): domain Bacteria; phylum Bacillota; class Clostridia; order Peptostreptococcales; family Anaerovoracaceae; genus RUG754. The sequence goes on along the minus strand of CAJOKT010000042.1, from coordinate 10,399 downwards.
AGTCCCGTGACGCTTCCCAGGAGCAGATACTGGACCCCGAAAAAAGCGTCAGAGATCAGCTGGAAGACCAGCACTCCTTTGGCACTCTTGAACTGAAAGCTGGTGACCATGGCCGCCAGGCCCAGGAATCCCAGAGCTTGTATGAAAAATACGGATCCGGTCATTATTCGGCAGTTCCTCCTGTATCGGGCAGATCGCCCTTGGGTTTTTTCTCGGGAAGGTTGGAGATGACCACCACGGCGAACATGATGATGCAGCCTGTAAGTTCTCTCATGGTCATGGTCTCGTGGAGCAACACAGCCCCTGCCAGAGCTCCGAACACGGATTCCAGGCAGAGGATGAGAGCGGCGATGGCAGGATCGGCGTACCGCTGTCCCAGCACCTGGAAGGTATATCCGATGCCGCAGCTCATGACTCCTGCATACAGGATGGGAAGCCAGTTGGCAGCGATATCCCCGAATACGATGGGCTGCTCGAAGATCAGCATGCAGATCATGCCTTCTGCTCCGGCAACCAGGAACTGGATGCAGCTGAGCTTAAGTCCGTCCACGCGGCCGATGTACACGTCCACCAGCACCATCTGAAGCGCAAAAGCTATGGCGCACAGTATTACCAGACTGTCCCCGATCTGGATGGAGAAGGAGGAGTCCGTCATGCAGAGAAGATACAGTCCCACGCAGTCCAGCGCAATGCAGAGCCAGATGAGAGGACGAGTCTTCTTCTTCGTTATTATCAGTGAAAGTATGGGGCAGAAGACCACGTAGAGAGTGGTAATGAAGGCGGCTTTTCCGGCGGTGGTGAAGGCCAGTCCGAACTGCTGGAGGGATCCCGCAACGAAGAGGGCCGTACCACAGACGGCTCCTCCGATGATCTCGATCTTTGAGAAAAGCGGTCCCACATCCGCAGGTGCTCCGGTCACTTCGCCGGATCCCTGATCGCGGTCAGTCTGAGGAAGGCTCTTGTTCCGGACCCTTTTCCGGTTAATCAGAATGAAGGGAATCAGCACCAGCCCTCCGAGGAAGGTCCTGATGCCGTTGAAGGTGAAGGCGCCGATGGCGCCGCCTTCCTTTTGGGCAACGAAAGCGGTACCCCAGATCAGCGCGGTTATCAGCAGCAGAATATTGGCTTTTGCTTTGTTAGACATTTATTTCTCCTTTTCTCTTGTCACTCTCTTCCCTCCTGGTCGTCGCGCCAGGTGGTCCTGCCCGCGCTGGGGCAGGTCAGCGGCTCGTAGCCTGCAGGCTCGCCGTCCTCGAAAAATACCGTATATCCCAGGCCCGACTTCGGTGTCCAGAGCCAGAAGTTCTCTCTTTCTCCGGGGAACCAGTTCAGCATGGTGGCGGAAATGGCTCCTCCGTGGCATACCATGACGGAGACCGCATCGGCGCCGTTATGTCTGTGCGCCAGTTCCGTCAGGCGGTGCTTTCCCACCAGGATCTCATTGCCCCGCCGGATCCTCTCCAAGTAGCCCTGCATACTCTCCCCTCCGGGAAAGCAGAAGGTGCCTGTACCGTCGTTGATCCACTCTTCCGCACCGGGAAGCTCCTTGAGCTCTTCAAAGGTCTTGCACTCCCAGTCGCCGAAGTTGATCTCCTTCATGTCCTCGATCTCCTCGCAGGGCACGTCCCCAAAGAGGTGCCTCAGGGTCTCCCTGGTCCTGATCAGCGGAGTCACGTAGAATTTGGCATCCTCCGGAAGCTCGGGATAGGCCCCCTCTCTCTTGTATATGTCCAGGGTATCGTAACCCTCCTGTACCACGTGCAGGTCCGCCCAGCCGTAGTACCAGTGGTTCACGATCCCCTCAGTAGTGCCGTGTCTTATCAAAACTATGTATGATCTCAATTCGTTTCCTTTCCTGTCCTGCCTGCTATTTCAAGCGTTTGGCCAGACCGGCGAACACTCTGATCACCGCATCCGCCTCGTTTACAAGATATATGGCAAGACGGCTGGCTGACTCTCTGGCCGCCCTGTCTCTGGGATCCATGGGCACCAGTCCGCATGAGATGTCATTCATGATGATCACCGAGTTGGCCCATTTGCTGCGCCTGGCTGCCATGAACTTCACCGGGTTCCGGTCCGCCTCAAGGCAGGCGTAGCAGATCTCCTCCACATTGTTCAGTATCCTCTTGGAAAAATCTATGTCCACTCTGTCACGGGTGCAGTTGTACACGTCCGAGGGTCTGTAGTGTGTCTTTTCCAAAGCGTATTCCAGCATTCCCTGGTACGCTCCCCCTATTATCAATACCATTTTTACCTCCCTGTTTCGCAAAAGATCTCTGCCCGGGCTCCGTCACCGCCCTGCCCGGTCCGGCCCCCCTAAATGAGAAGACCTATCATCCCCAGAAGTTCTCCCCAAAGGATCCCATAGCCTGCGATATCGCCGTTCATGCCCTTAAGCTGATGGCGTGCGATGAAGCAGGATATCAGAGAGCCCAGGAATGAGAGGATCATTATGGCCATAAGCCCGAACCTGTCCACTCTCGGGCAGACCGAGTGAGCAATGATTAAAAGCACCAGAAGCTGCACCGCCATGAATACAGCAGCCCCGGTATCCTTCAGCATCGTCCTGTACTGGCTGGTCTCCATGGGTTCCAGATTCATCATGAGAAATCCGGACACTGCCCTGGGCACGGTCATAATGACCGCGAAGTACATGAGTATGGTCCCGGAGCTGTGACCTCCCATCATGGCGTTGATCAAGCCGTTACCCATTCCCTGAGAGAAAAACTGCAACAGGCCCGAGTTGATCAGTGCGTCCATGAAAGGCTTGAAAGACTGGCCCACCCCCGGATCCACGAAGGATGCCATGGACCCGAACTCTATGAGTACCAGGAATACGAAGCTCACTATGGCGAAGGTCCCGCACCTGCTGTCCTTTAAGATGGTCCGCTTTTTCTGAAGATCTCCCCTGGACATGAGAGCGTCGTTCACATCCATATAGCCATCCACATGTATGAATCCCGATATGACGAAAGGCACCCATACGAGAAATGCCGCGGCTGCCAGATACGGAAGCTGCAGTTTCAGGATCAGTATGGCCAGAAGGCCCCATATCAGCCCCATGATGAAGCCGACCGTGGGGAGCCAGGCCAGCATGTATGGCCGGGCCTCCTCATCCCACTTTCTGGGCCCCGGTATGTAGCAGAAATTACCCCAGCACATGAGGAGCCCCGTAAAAACCTTTTTCATTGATCCTCCTCGCTTTCCGGCAGATCCAGCACCAGCTGGCCGAAGGTCCTGGCCTTCTCCAGCCTGGCAGCGGAATCGTTCCTCGCCGCCATCTGCTTCAGTTCCTCCGGAACATCTTCATTCTTATAATATTGTGTGGGAAAGCCGTAAAACATCTCGATGGCGGCGTCGCACTCCTTTGCGAGAGTCTTGTCGATCTCCGCCAGACCTTTACGGTACTCTTCCACCGTGTCCGAATACTCCATGGCATCGGAATACATGTAGTCCGACACAAATATCAGGCTGTCCATGGTGTGGCACAGCTCTTTCAGCTCTGCCTTGATCTTTCTCGGAGCGGAGTGATACATGGTGCCATCCTCTCTGAACATCTCGTTGGATAGCAGTGCTGTCACTGAATCGATGAGATAGACCCCCTCATGGTCCGTCAGCGCCTGAGACAGATTCTTGCCCGCCTCGATGGTACGAAAACCCAAGCCGTTCCTGTTCCACTGGTGACGCTCGATCCTCTCCCTGTCCTCGTCGTCGTGAGGGATCATGGTGGCCACATAGTAAAGAGTCCGATCCGTCTCCCCGGCCATCTTCACGGCCAGTTCCTGGGCGAAGTCGGATTTTCCGTTTTTGGCTCCTCCTGATATGAATACGTTCATTCTATTCCCCCTTTTTATTATTCCCTTTCGGTGATCAGGTCAGTTCCGGCGCAAAACATCTGCTCCACGCCGCCTAGAAGAAGTTTCCGCTCTTCCTCTGCTCCAGGTAATCAGCGTCTATGGATCCCTCGTCGTAGGTGGCCATCAGGTTCATGGTGGCGCAGGCCGTCTCCATGATCTTGAAGGTTATAGGGCATCCGGAGCCCTCGCCCAGGCGCATGCCCAGATCGAACAAAGGCTTCATGCCCAGCTCCTCCATGGCGATGACGTATCCCTGCTCCCTGGACTTGTGGGAAGCGAACATGAAGTTCGCGGCCTTGGGTGCCAGGCGGGCGGCCGCCAGGGCCGCCACGGCGGAGATGTAGCCGTCGATCACCACAGGTATACGATAGAGGGCGGCTGCGACATAGGCGCCTGTCATGGCGGCTATGTCGAAGCCGCCTGCGTTCCTTATTACTGTAAGTGGATCCAGCCCCGCGTTGGCCGCGGCGGCCTCACCCACTATCTCTGTTTTTCTTGCCAGGCCTTCATCGGTGAGGCCGCCTCCGCGGCCCACGACTTCCTCGGCGGAATGCCCCGTCAGCGCTGCAAGCACGCAGGCGGAGGTTGTGGTGTTGCCTATGCCCATCTCGCCTATGCCGAAGACCTGGACTCCTGCGTCCTTAAAGGCCTTCACCGCTTCGATGCCGGTGAGGAAGGCCTTCTCCAGCTGCTCATCGGTCATGGCCGGACCCTTTGCCAGGTCAGCCGTTCCGGGGGCCAGCCTGCGGTCTACGATCTTTTGGGCGATCCTGCCCTCTGAGATCATGTCCCGGGTCATGAGAGTCTCCGGAATATCCATCATGACTCCCATGTTAACCACCAGAAGGTCGAAGTTCCAGTACTTAGCCATGGAGCTCACGCCTGTGAAACGGCGGGGCATATTGATGGTCTGGGAATATGTCACTGACTGTGGAGCCGATGCCACACCCTCGGCGCACACCCCGTTGTCCGCGCTGAAGACCGCCACCGCCTGGCGGCTCACGTCGTTCTTCACCCGGCCGGTGATCCCCGCCAGGCGGACCGTGATGTCCTCCAGGTAGCCCAGCGCTCCGGTGGGCTTCGCCAGCTGCTCCTGCCGGGCTTCCGCGGCCGCCACCGCGTCACCGTCCAGGCCGCCGGTGCGCTCCACCTCGGCCAGAATATCTTCGATAATTTTTTTGTTCTCACTCATAACTCGATCCCGACCTTTCAGTTCATTCTGATCCTGGGATAGTCCTCCAGGAATGCCGCCATTATCTCCAGTATGGTCTCGCAGCTGCCCTCAGTCACCTCGATGTTGAGGGGCATGAGAGGCTCATGGAGCGAACGCCTGAGAAGGCACCAGCCCGTGAGGCCCTCCAGCCTGAAGTTGATGCGCACCCCCTCGTAGTTGGGCTCCGCCAGAGATATGCCCTGGCCGTTCTTTTGCTTGTAGTCCACCCAGACCTTCAGTCCCGCCAGTACCTGATCCGCGTAAAGACCGGGATCGTGGCCCTCCACCGGAAGCCGGACTTCAGTGGCCTCCAGAGGCTCCTTAAGGCTGGAGATCATGTCGCTTATGGATGCGCCGGACCGCTTGAGCTGAGCAGCCTTGATCACGATCTTGGCCGCCAGATATGCTCCGTCGTCCAGCCAGAAGTTCTCCTTGTACGCCGCGTGGCCCGAGGTCTCGATGGCCAGCTGGCTGTCGGTGCCGGACTGGTTCAGTTCGATGGCCTTGTTTATGACGTTCCTGTACCCCCTCTTGAACCTGAGGTGCTTCAGACCCAGGCACTCTGTGAGGTACTCCGTCAGTTCATCGGAGGTGATGGAGTCGGTGACCACCGTGGTCCCCGGGTGCTCCGCCGCGATCAGAGCCGCAGCCAGCGCCACTATGCCGTTTCTGGCGATCTCTCTGCCCTGACCGTCCACCGCAGCGGACCTGTCCACGTCGGTGTCGAAGATCAGTCCGAAGTCTGAGCCGCTGTCCAACACGGCCTGTGAGATGGCCTTCATGGCTGCTTTGTCCTCGGGGTTCGGCCTGTGGTTGGGGAATCGGCCGTCGGGCTCCAGAAATACCGAGCCTGACACGTCGGCGCCCAGGGGCTTCAGGATGTTTTCCGCAAAAAATCCGCCCCCGCCGTTACCGGCGTCCACCGCTATCTTAAGGTTCCTCAGGGGATGCTCCGGGTCTTCCGGGTCCTGCACTCCCATGATGATCAGATTCCTGATGTATGCTTCGTAGGTGCCCATGAGGTCCACCCTGTCGGATCCTCCTCTCACCTGGACCACAGGCGGGAGGCCATTGTCGGCCGCGTAGACTTCAGCATATTCTATGATGGAGGCGATGTCCTTCTTGTCCAGACCGCCGGATTTCCCGAAAAACTTGAAACCGTTCCTGTTCCAGGGCAGGTGCGATGCGGTGATCATCACCGCGCCGTCGCACTTGAAGCCCTCGAATACCGTGGACATGAACATGGCAGGCGTGGAAGCCTGGCCGCAGTCAAGCACGTTCACGCCTGTAGACATGAGCGCCTCCGCCGCAAGATCTTTCAGTACACCGGAGCTCAGCCTGGGATCATGCCCTATGGAGATCCGCATCTCCCAGGGATCTACCCCCATATTCAGACTGAGCCACCTGACGAAGCCCTTCATGAGGACTTCCGTCTCGTCTTTTCCAAGGTTAACGTGTTCGTTTTCAATGCCCTCCAGAGCGATTCCTCTTATGTCGGATCCGTTCTGGAGCTTCTTTAGATCAAAAGCCATAATATCTCCTGTTCACGGGGCTCAAAACATCCATAGCAAGGCAATCCAAAAACTCCCCCATAGTAATCTCATTGTACTACAGGGGAGCCTGTTTTTCAATTAGTTTGGAGCTATCTTCAGCCAGATTCAGCCTAAGGGATCAGTGCATCTGAGCATATTGCCGCGTCAGCCGCCCGTTGCTTCCAGATATTCTTTCCTGTAGTTTTCAAGCCACTCGGGTACTGATTCCGCGCCTTCGGCTTTCCACAGCATCTGACCGTTGTCTGCCGTTATCATGCCGGCGCTGCCGTCTTCGCCAAAGGATGAGATCCACTCATTTTCCGGTAAATTGGTTATTCGGGAATAATAAACGTAGTACCGTCCTCCGACGAGGGAATATGCAACAGGGTCACCGGTCTCGATCCTCTCAAGAATATTCGGTCCGTCTATATATCCGAAATCGCAAAAGGGTTTGTAGACCGTCCCATCTATTATCACAAAACCCTCTCCTGTTTGATCTGCGGATTCGCTGACCTTCGCAAGATCGCTCAGGTCTACGGTAGGCACCTGCGGCTTATTCCTTCCGCCTGAAGTAAGCACATGTATCGTGTATACCAGCAAAAGCACCATCACAATCAGGATGATTACATTTACTGTTCGGGTGATTGCCTTTCTCCTACTGTAACTCACTGGGATCACCTCCTTAGGGAAACTATCTTACCACTTATTCTTTACCTTCTCCGCGAATCCCGGGAAGTCCTCGACCTCCACCTTGCTGCCGTCGTCCAGCACCACTGTGCCGGTAAAAAGTCCGAAGACCTGATGCTGGTCAGAGCACAGCACCTTGAAGTCCGTCTTGGCTGCCCTGTCGATGATTGGCTTGAAGGACATCTCGAATCGTCCGTCATCGGAGGTTATTATCCAGGGGCTCATGAAGTCGTCCACTCTCTCCGCCGTCTCCACGGTCTTGCCTGACGGCATGCAGCAGCCGCCTCTGGTGGTATAGGTTCCGTTCTTGTCCGGAATGTCGAAGACCAGCCGCCCCAGCTTGTGGGCGACTCCGTCCACGAAGACCATGTTCTCGCTGGCGGCGGAGGTGTCTCCAAAGCCGTAGCCGATGTTCCAGCCGAAACGCCTGCCGTCAGGAAGATATCCCTGAGCTGCGCCCCAGTACCAGGTATTGTTGTAAGTCCAAACGCCTCTTCCCCAGTCAAGAAGACCGAAGCTTTCGCCCTCTTTGAACTCATAGCGGGTCCCATCGTACTCCACCCAGCCGGAAGCCGGCATGGCGATCTTTTTCTGGTTATAGTAGAACGCTTTCTCATTTTCGGGGAAAGGTGTTGCGATGACCATGCTGTCGTCCGGATCCTCTGGGGGATCCAGCAAGGTGAACTCCCCACGGATCGGCTTTCCCTGCCAAAACTTGTCCATCCTGAACTCCAGGATCCTTTTGTCGCCCACCCTGAGGAAGCTGATCTCGTGTGTTTTGCCCTTGGTGTGGACATCTCCCGTGTCAGAAGTGGGCGGGAGTTTTTTGCGGCCGCCCGTCATGAACTGCATGAGTGATGTGGTGATCTGCCAGGGTTTCTCCGGATCCAGGATCAGAAGCGATACGCTGTCCAGCCCCATGTAGGAATTGTCGTCGATGGTGAGAGCCACCGCAAGGCCCGGCGCAGTCACCAGGTAGTAGTCCCACTCCTTGATGCGAAGCTTGGGAGCTTTGATGGCGCTACGGTCATAGTTTAAAATGAGGCTTCTGGCGTAGCCGGGCTCGGTGAGCCTGCCCTGCTCATCCAAAAGGGCGTGTCTTTCGGTAATTTCGTGCATGGTGTACCTCCCGCAACAAACTATTTTTCATCAAAAAGTACTCAACTCTCTAAAAAGATAAGATCAAAGGCAACTCAAAAGGTGCACAGTTCATTATGTGTGTATAATTACAATTAAGAGTTCCTCTCTATTGAAGTAATACTTGAAAAATACTTCTGCTCATGTTGCAAGTTTGTAGTATATTATCAACTCATACTTGTCTTTCACTTTGTTGTGATTAATCAATTCAGTGAGTATTCCGGTTTAAGATACATCACCTGTCCGGCGTGAGGAAATCACGATTCCGGCCAGATGGAAATCGACTTGTCCCTAATCTTCCTCAATTATGTCCTGATAATCCCATTCTTTATGTTTACCAAGTGGGGGATTTGACAAATAGAGCCATATACCTATATATGTCGAAACTATTAACAAAGCAAATAATTCCATACCTCTTCTTAAGATCGTCATATTTCTCCTAGTATCGTCAAAGTCACAAATACTGTTTTGTCCACATTGTATACTCATAATGCGGTTATTGCCAAGAAGATTATGGCATGGGTGAACCTTGATTTCCAGTTCTGTGCCGCGAGCCAAAGAATCCAAACTATCTTTTATTGCATCTTCATCCCAAAATGCCGACAAAGGTTCATGGTCAAAAAAGTACACATTAAGAGGTGATACTCCACCAGTCTCTATTTTGCAGTAATCATAGTGTGCTATTACAACAATTGCATCGTCTTCCTCTATATGGTAATAATTGAGTTCTGTCCAAATCAATGGAAATGCAAAAGGAAGAGACATAATAATCATCAACACTACATAATAAACAATCCTGTCTTTGAATTTACGCATTTCCTTTCTCCTTCTGAGGCACCCCTTTTGATTAAATCATCTTTTCTTCCGCTTGGCCATTGACCGAAATAACACTCCAGTCATTTAAAACTTTCAATTGCCTCAAATTCATAAAACAAGTTCATTAAACGAATATAATACTGTTGAAGCAATGAAGTAACCCCCTCTCTAATAACTGACAAAAGTCAGTCTTAGTATGTGCACTAACTTACATAGTTTTTCGTTGTCTTTTATTTCAAAATATATCTCGTACTCGTTATAGCTCATCTGTTTTAATTGATTCATCGCTAATCGTATCCGATTTTCTCGTTTCAATATCCGCACCCTCGATTCTATTGGACGCCACACATGATAACTCAATCAAGGGCGCTATAAAACAGGCAAAAATACTGAAAAATGAGATTAGAATACCGATAATTACCTTCATTAAACCATTCCATTCATCGTTCCCCATTCTGGGCATATGCAACAGTGTGAGTGCCCCAAGAGCGCTAAGCGCGAATTTTACCATCAGTCTTTTCAGTGTCTTTGAATAAGAAGTAGACCCCTCATCAATTCTAAAAAAAGCTAGAATCAACTTAATAAATTTAATCAATCTGTCCATTTTCGTATCTTCATTTTGCAAATGGCCTAAAAGCGCAGTAAATACCAAGAGGAATGGAGCTTAAACCCTGCTTAAATATAGCTTTTCCGAGAGGTCCTATATTCTTTTTGACTAAAGCTTCCCAGGTCATTCGGTACAAATCACTTTTGTAACCGCCTAAATCGAACTTTTTTACTAGCCCAAGACAACTACCAAAGGCATAACCCATTGCACCATCCAAAGCAGAACGTGCAATAATATCGTCCCACGAGCGTTTTGGCCCTTTGCCGGTAAGCTTTTCAGTTCCTTGACTGATAAAAGTAGAAGTAAAGCCTGAAACTGCCCCAGACAAACCTGTATTTCCCGTCGCAGCTAAAACTGCCCCTCCAGCTGCACCTCCCACAAAAGCGCCGAAGTATTTAGCAAAAGTAATATCCCAGCTACCATATTCAATATAGTTAACAATATCACCAAATGCTTGCCCAATTAGTCCGCCAACCCCTCCAACGATTGCACCTATTATTATATGCGGTAGCTTGCCCCCGTCATCCTTTTTGTTTACGGGATCATTCTC
>CAJOKT010000041.1 GCA_905235115.1 uncultured Peptostreptococcaceae bacterium | reverse complement strand
AAGCAATGGGACAGATAGCATCTACTACTATTATGATTCCAATGGAAGCATCCAGGCCATGAAATATGGCAGCACTATTTACTACTACATAAAGAGCGCGGAAGGTGATATACTGGGACTGATGAATGGAGTCACAGGGTATGTGGCTGCCACATACTCTTATGACGCATGGGGAGTGCCGACAGTAACCAACATTGGCAATTCCACCATCGGAGACATCAATCCAATCAGATACAGAGGGTACTATTACGACCAGGAGACGGGACTCTACTATCTCGGAAGCCGCTATTATGACCCAGAGATTGGACGATTCATCAGTGCAGATGAACCGGCTTACCTAGGCGCCAATGGGAACTTCGTAAGCTACAACCTGTTTGCGTACTGCGAGAATGATCCGATAAATAGAGTCGATGACGGTGGCAATTTCTCCTTGTCCATTTTGGAAAAGGTGGTCATAGGTGCTGTGGCTACAGCTGGAGCGATTGTTCTTACTGTTGCTTCCGGTGGGACCATTCTTCCTGTTTTGGCAAGCGTTGCATTGAGCACTGCAATGGGCGGCGCAATCGGATACAAAATGGGAGGTATAGAAGGCCTCAAGAACGGTCTTGCCGATGGTTTTATGTGGGGAGGTCTGTCTGCACTGGCAGGTTCAACAGTTAGATATGTACGAGCTCAAATTGCTACTACGGGAACCCCGAATGCCATGGGACAAGCCGGAGAACGGATGGCGGGCATAGATCCGACAGCCAAGAGGCCAATCGAAATCAACGGCAGGACTAGAATTCCAGATGGTCTCAATAGTAAACAATTAACGGAAGTTAAAAATGTAAAGTATCTTTCGAATACACAACAGTTAAGAGATTTTGCTTACTATGCAAAAACGACAGGAAGAAAGATGGAACTCTTTGTTCGCCCCACAACAAAAATATCAAAATCGGTTATAGAAGCGGGTTGGAAAATACGATACCTATGGTAAGGAGGCAGTGATTATATGGAATATAGTGCAGTCCTTAATGATAGCATTGAAATGGAAAAAGCTGGAGAGGCTTATGTGTATCAAAAAGAAGATGGAAAAATATTAGCACAGATGCTGAAAGAAGTGAACAAACTATATAGAACTAACTTTCACTATTTGGCTGAGATGGAAGCATTTCACGTCCGCGGTTCTGGTGAGATAATGATCAATTATATTAATCAGTTTCGCTCTGAAGAAATTAGAGCAATCATTATCTCTCATCTTGTACAGGATAGGGTAAAAGGGTGTGAATATACAGCGCTTCAGGGATATATGCATTTTAAAGCATCCGATGAATACATTTCAGCGCAAGGAAAACCAAGCCCTGCCCACATTCATACAAGATATGATAATGCTTTTAGAAAACTGAAACCCAAAAGACTAAAACAGGATTTATTATCGCTTGCAGGACATCCTAGAGATGCCTACTACCTTCCTTTTACTATGCAAATGCTGGCATCGTGGCACTGTCCTTCTCTAGAAGAAATCTTGATATCTTATGCAGGTGGTAATAGTGTTACGTATGAATCTGTGGGATTACCAGATAAGGCAGAAGGGTTTTTCCCTCCGCTTTATGCTATCAAAAGAGAGTTACTGTTCACAGCTCTTGGTGGCCTTAAGTACTACCCTTCTGAAAGAGTTTATGAGATATTGAATACATTTTCCAAAAGCCCCGACAAAGACATCGCTTATACGGCCAATAAGTCTTTACGGTATTTGGAAAAGCATTCTGTGGAGTGTGGTGGAAAGGATTCGTGGATAACGTGCTAAAAATACATGACAAAGGGGTAACAACGCAACACGGTTAAAAAGCAGATAAGATTTACCTAGATAAATCTACTGAAAATGGTAGACAAGCCCGCTGGTACATGTAGACTGACTATCGGATACATACAGAAGTCCAGTCGAGACAGGATTATATTACCTGGGAAGCCGCTACTATGATCCTGAGATAGGCAGATTCATCAGCGCAGATGAATTTGCCAGCACTGGACAGGGATTTGTGAGTTGCAATATGTTCGCATATTGCCTAAATGATCCTGTCAGCAGAATCGATGATGGCGGTAAATGCAGTATAACTGTTACGGCAGCACTTGTAGGGGCTGTTGTTGGAGGGTTTACACAAATTGCTACCAACCTTATGCTTGGAAACAATTGGTATGATGGTTTAATTGGAGCTATGGTTGGAGGAGCTGTGTATAATGTTGTTGCGATGTACGCAGGACCTACAAATGCAGGGTATGCATCCGCAGCAGCAGAAGTAATGACTAACGAGGCCATATCATATGCGGTGGGAGAAAAAAAGGTAAATGCTGATAACATAGATGCTTCAGTTTCAAATATAATACTGAAAACAGTCGGGAACGGTGCGATTTATAGTATTGGTGGCAAATTCGCCGGTATTTCTATTCCAATTGATCAAAATATGATCAACAGGGCAATCAGTTCACAAATGGTTAAGAATTTGATACAAAGGGTTTGGGCGCAATCTGGGGCTCAGGGAGCATCCATTGTAGTGAAAAAGAGTTGTTTGAAAATGGTCATGAACAAAAAGAGGTTCATGCAACTTGTGGCATAAAGCATAGTAAACACAAGGAGGCTTAGCATGGAAATAAACAAATCAAAAGAAAACCTTGCGCAATGGGGTTGTTTATCCAAATTGTAATTTGTATTGTGGTTATTGGCAGTTATACCAACAGGTGCTGTTCTACAGGGGTTATTGGAAATTTGTGTAGAAGACACTCCGCGTTTTAATGTTAATGATTTTAAGATGCGCATACCCATTCTTTTGGCAGTAAGCCTGTTTTTTGTGTTGGCAGCTCTGATTTTACGAAGTGTACTCATTAAGAAGGCCTCTCGCAGTATGAATAGTGGTCCTTACACGGCGCTGATTGACTTGTACAGAGAGGAAGATATACTCTCCTTGTTAAACGAAAAAATAGGATTAGAAAAAGTCTCTGATGATTGCAGTTACGGAAAAGAGAAAAAAAGCAAGGATATACGATTGTTTGTTTTTTCTTTTAAAGATCCTGACCACGACAATGATCTGCAAATTGCCGAAGATATTGTTTCAGAGTTAAATGAACAGCATTTTCCAAAACGTATTTCTATGGATATGCATCATAAAATAGGACGAGTACAACTATTTATTTACGATAAAGTGCCTGATAACGTTATGAACTCTGCAATAGCAAGTGTAGATGATTATATTATGCAATTCGAGCCTTGCATGAACGTTTTTATCAGTACAGATGAAGGAGCAATTTACATTCCCCAATGCTGCTCACGGGATATAGTGATAGCGAAGCTCTATCAATCTTTGGATGAAAGGGTAGAGGACTGGTTTGATCTTTAATTAAGAAACCCGTTAAGTTTTTCTTGAAGTGAACACCAAAAGTTAAACGACTGTTTTTTGTTTAGTGATTTGAGGGGTCTGGCATCTGGCTGAAGGTGTCAGACCTTTTATTTGTATAAGGAAGACCTCGCGGTTGACGCGGCGCCGGTTTTGTTATGGTCAGAATGCATTTTATTTAAAACTCACAAAAAATATTAAAAAATTCGTTATTTTCAACAAAAAACCTGTTGACAACCTGTAATAGCGGTGATAATATGGGAACATCTTAAACAAAGGAGGAACTATTGTGAACATGATGATCCTGGCAATCGCAGTACTTGTAATTATCAGCATTATTCTCCCGGTCGTAGTACTGGGCGAGAATAGTGATAATTTGCTGCGGAGCTAGAAGGTGTCACAATATCCTTATTAGATGATCTTAGGCCTGCAGTATAGACTGCAGGTTTTTTTATCAGAAGGAAAGCTAATATTTTGCGGAGGGAAAAGAAATGAAGAAGGAATTTATGAAGAAGTTTACTGTAGTAATGCTGTCACTGGTTATGGTATTCGCCATGGCCGCGTGCGGCGGCTCATCCGGTGGCAGCTCAGAAGGAAGCTCCGAATCGGCTGAAGCAGTTCTCTATGTCGGAGCCACAGGCCCGCTCACCGGTGGCGCATCGTTTTACGGAGTTGCCGTAAAGCAAGGTGCGATGATCGCGGCTGAGGAGATCAACGCTTCCGAGACCGATTTCAGGATCGAGTTCAGGATGGAAGACGATGAGGCTGACGGAGAAAAGGCGGTCAACGCCTATCACAAGTTACAGGATTGGGGCGTACAGGTAGTCCTGGGCTCCGTTACCACAGGCTCATGTGTTGCGGTATCCGGCGAGACCTTCGTAGACAGAGTATTCGAGATCACACCCTCCGCTTCATCATCAGATGTAACAAACGGCAAGGACAACGTATTCCAGGTCTGCTTCACAGACCCCAACCAGGGCAAAACAGCCGCACAGACTGTTCTGGAACTCTATCCGGATGCAAAGGTAGCAGCCATCTACAATAACTCTGATCCGTACTCCACAGGCATCTTCAACGCTTTCAAAGCGGAGATGGAGGCCAACGGCAAGGAACTGGCAGCGGCGGAGACATATCCCGATGATACCAACGCCGACTACAGTGCGCAGCTCACCTCCTGCAAGTACGCCGGAGCAGACGTAGTACTTCTTCCCATCTATTACACACCTGCATCGGTCATCCTGAAGCAGGCTGCAGACATGGGATACGAGCCCACATTCTTCGGACTTGACGGACTTGACGGAATTCTGGACATGGAAGGTTTCGACACTGCTCTTGCTGAGGACTTAATGCTCATGACTCCCTTCAACCCGTGGTCCGACGATGCCAAGGTCGCTGAATTCGTAAAGAAGTATCAGGACGCTTACGGCGAACTTCCCAACCAGTTCGCTGCTGACGGATACGATACCATGTACGTCATCTATGAGACCTTCAAGGCCGCAGGATGCACCACAGACATGTCCAGCGAAGAGATCTGCGACGCTATGATCGCCGCTATCACCGGAGGATTCTCCTATGACGGAGTCACCGGCGAGGGCATGACATGGTCCGCAGACGGTACTGTCTCAAAAGACCCCGTAGTGGTAGTGATCAAGGACGGACAGTATCAGGACAGATAAGCCGCAGGGCAAAACACATTTAATAGTTGATTTATGAGGTATGCCGGCCGTGAGCCGGCATACCCGGACTGCTTAAAGGGTTTAAGATGATCTTTCTCACGAATCTGATCAACGGCCTGTCGCTGGGAAGCGTGTACGCTATCATAGCGCTGGGCTATACAATGGTGTACGGCATCTCCAAGATGCTGAACTTCGCTCATGGTGACGTGATCATGGTCGGCGCCTACATATCCTTTTGCGGCACATCATATCTGGGTCTTCCGGCCTGGGTATCTGTCGTGCTGGCCATGGCAGTATGCACCGCACTGGGTATCATCATAGAGGGTCTTGCCTACAGACCGCTGAGAGGCACAGGCTCTCTTGCCGTGCTCATCACGGCCATAGGCGTGTCATACTTCCTGCAGAACGCAGCGCTCCTCATCTGGGGCAGCGCACCAAAGGTCTTCACCTCGGTGTTCAGCGGGATGGGCAGCAGCATCAGGCTCTTCGACGGCGGACTGACGGTGACCTGGGAGGCCATATTCACCCTCCTGATCGCCATACTGATCATGATCCTCATGACCACCTTCACCACCAGGACCAGGATGGGCAAGGCCATGAGAGCCGTGTCCGAGGATAACGGAGCAGCCAGGCTCATGGGTATAAACGTGGATTCCACCATCTCCATGACCTTCGCCATAGGATCTGCTCTGGCGGCCATTGCGGGAGTGCTGCTCTGCTCGGCCTATCCCGCTCTCATGCCCACCACCGGCGCAATGCCCGGCATCAAGGCTTTCACCGCCGCGGTATTCGGCGGGATAGGCTCCATCCCCGGGGCCATGCTGGGCGGCATCCTCATAGGAGTCATCGAGGTGTTCGGCAGGGCCTACATATCCACAGAGCTTTCGGACACCATCGTGTTCGGCGTGCTCATCATAGTGCTTCTCGTGAAGCCCACCGGCCTCCTCGGGAAGAAGATAACCGAGAAAGTGTAGGTGAGGGACATGAAGAAGATCACATCAAAGGGCCTCTCACCCTACAGAAAAAACGAGATCATATCTTACGGGATCGCTATAGCCGGATTCATTGTGATAACCGTCCTCGACAGCTTCGGACTGGTGTCCAGCTCCCTTCACGGCCAGCTGGTACCCATATGCGCATACGTGATAATGGCGGTATCCCTTAATCTGGTTGTAGGGATCTCCGGAGAACTCTCCCTGGGCCACGCGGGATTCATGTCTGTAGGCGCCTACACGGGGATCGTAGCCTCCGGCATCCTGGGGACCATGGACGTGGCCGACCCGGTAAGGTTCTTCACAGCGGTGATCGCGGGAGCGCTCATGGCGGGGATCGCGGGCTTCCTCATCGGCATCCCGGTGCTCCGCTTAAGAGGCGACTATCTGGCCATCGTCACCCTGGCCTTCGGAGAGATCATCAAGAACATAATGAACATCGTCTATGCGGGCATCGACGAGAACGGCTTCCACATATCCACCAAGGCCGACTACGGGCTTTCCGCGGACGGCAGGATGCTTCTGAACGGCCCCATGGGAGCCACCCAGGTGGACAGGATATCCACCTTCTTCTACGGATTCATCCTGGTGATGGTGACGCTGTACGTCGTACAGAATATTTTGAACTCCAGACAGGGAAGGGCCATCATGGCATGCCGCGACAACCGCATCGCCGCAGAGTCCATCGGCCTCAACGTCACGAAGAACAAGCTCATGGCCTTCACGGTATCCTCCGCGCTGGCGGGCATGGGCGGCGTGCTTTTCGGGCTGAACTATTCCACACTGCTTCCCGTGAAGTTCAATTTCAACACATCCATCCTGATCCTGGTATTCGTGGTGCTGGGCGGTCTGGGCAACATCTGGGGGTCCATGATCGCGGCCACCGTGCTCACCATCCTTCCGGAGGCTCTCAGACAGTTCGCGGACTACAGGATGCTGGTGTACGCGGTGGTCCTCATAGTGGTCATGATCGCCACCTACAACCCGGCCATCAGATCCAGGGTATCGGCTTTTGCTGAGAAGTATTTAAGACGCAAAAAAACCGGTGCCGCGCCGTCGGAAGGAGGTGGGGACTGATGAGATTCAGGTTCAGCAGGAACAAAAAAAGATATTCCGAGGACATAGTCCAGGGACCCATCTACGATACTTACGAAAACTATGACGAGTCTAAGCCTTCCATAGATTACGCGGTGCTCCCCGAAAGGGAAAAGGAGGCAAGACCCATTCTCAAGACGAGAGGTGTGGGCATCGACTTCGGCGGACTGACGGCGGTGGATGAATTCACCATAACCGTGGGACCCACCGAGATAGCAGGGATCATCGGGCCCAACGGCGCAGGCAAGACCACCATCTTCAACCTGCTGACCAAGGTGTACCAGCCCACCAGAGGAACTTTCTTCTTTGACGGGCAGGACACCAGGGGCCTGAACACCGCAAAGATGAGTGAACTGGGAGTGGCCAGGACCTTCCAGAACATAAGGCTCTTCGACAGGCTGACAGTGGAAGAGAACGTTAAGGCCGCCATGCACAGGGACTTAAACTACGGGCTGCTTTCCTGCCTGATCCACGGTCCTAAGTACAGGAAGCAGGAGAAGGATGCCCACGAGAAGGCTCTTCAGCTTCTGTCCATCTTCGACATGCAGGACATGGCTGACTACAAGGCGGGATCACTTCCCTACGGGGCACAGAGAAGACTTGAGATCGTGAGAGCTCTGGCTACGGAGCCCAAGCTCCTCCTTCTGGATGAGCCGGCGGCGGGAATGAATCCCTCTGAGACCGCAGAACTCATGAACAATATCAGGAAGATCAGGGACACGTTCCACATCGCCATCATTCTGATCGAGCACGACATGAGTCTGGTGATGAATGTCTGCGAGGACATAGCTGTTCTCAATTTCGGCCGCGTCATCGCCAAGGGCACACCTAAGGAGATCCAGGCCAACCCTGCGGTCATCGAGGCATATCTCGGCAGGAAAAAGGAGGCGAAGTAATGGGACAGATTTTGAAGGTCGATGACATCAACGTCTTTTACGGCGCCATCCACGCTTTGAAGGGCGTATCTTTTGAGGTAAATGAGGGGGAGATAGTGACGCTGATCGGCGCCAACGGAGCCGGTAAGTCCACCACCCTCAACACCATATCAGGGCTGCTCCGGCCCAAGACCGGTTCCATCACCTTCCTGGGGGAGGACATAACCAGGACGCCGGCCCACAAGCTGGTGGAAAAGGGACTTTCCCAGGTGCCCGAAGGAAGACGTGTTTTCCTCCAGATGACGGTTCAGGAGAACCTGGAGATGGGAGCATTCACGGAGAAAAACTCCGACATAAAGGGACACCTTGAGAGGGTGTACCGGCAGTTCCCAAGACTGAAGGAAAGATACAGACAGGTGGCGGGGACCCTTTCCGGCGGCGAACAGCAGATGCTGGCCATGGGAAGGGCTCTCATGAGCGAGCCCAGGCTCCTCATGATGGACGAGCCCTCCATGGGCCTTGCACCGATCCTGGTGGAGCAGATCTTTGAGATCATAAGGTCGCTGCATGAGTCGGGCACCACCATACTTCTTGTGGAGCAGAACGCACAGATGGCCCTGGACATTGCGGACCGGGCCTACGTGCTTGAGACCGGCAAGGTCACCATATCGGGTCCCGCAAGAGAGCTCCTTGAGAACGACAGGGTGAGAAGCGCCTACCTGGGCGAGTGATAAGGAGGAAAAAATGGCCAAACACATTATAACCATAGCCAGAATGTACGGATCAGGCGGACGGCTCCTTGCCAAGACACTGTCCAAAGAGCTGGGGATCCATTACTACGACAAGGAGCTTCTGCAGCTGGTATCCCTGGAGCACGGGGTCAACATGTCAATAGTCTCAGACGCAGATGAGAAGTACGACGAGGGCTTTTTCAAAAGATATGTTTCCAGGGAGATAGCTTCCCCCTCCAGCAGGGAATACCTGTCAAAGAGCAACATTTTCAACATGACGGCGGACGTGATCCGGAGCATCGCAGAAAAGGACGAAAGCTGTGTGATCCTGGGAAGATGCGCCAACCAGGTGCTGAAGGAGAGGGACGACGTGATCAGCGTGTTCCTTCACGCAGACTATGAGCACCTGGTGAACTTCGCAATGGGCTACGACGGCATATCGGCTGCGGAAGCCATGCAGAAGATCGAATCCGTCAACCGTGAGCGATCCGCCTACCACAAGTACTACACGGACCGCGACTGGCTGGACTCCAGAAACTACGACCTGTGCCTTAATACCGGAAAGCTCTCCATCGAGGAGTGCGTCAGGGTCATCGAGGACTACATCGCAGTTCTGGATTCCAGAAAAACCGGAGAGGAGGAATGAAGATGAGCATAGTGATCCTGAGCCTTGCAACTGCCATGACGGTCACCAGCGTGGTCTGGGCAGTCAGGGAAGTTATAGCGAAATAGCACACAATGATAATTGAATATCCGCAGAATGCGGACAGAAAGACCTCGCCCGGGCGGGGTCTTTTTGCGGGGCAGGCGGGCCTGAGCCGCCGGAGAGTCGTGTCTGACGCCTCCGTGATGTTGCAAAACATCTTAAAAGGGGCTATATTAGATAGGTCATATGTTTTGCGGGAGGGAAAGGATGCAGAATAGCAACTGGAGAGATATCTATAGAGAGAAACTGACTACGCCTGAAGAGGCGGTGAAATGCGTGAAGAGCGGTGATGACGTGTATATCGGGACGGCGTCCAGCACGGCTTACGGGCTTTGCAGGGCTCTGGGGGATCGCACGGAGGAGCTTGAGAACGTCAGGCTTTGCTGCGCAAACCTGGGAAAGCCTCTCAGGATCTTTGAAGAACCTGAGCATTTCAGTATTCTTACATATTTTATGGGGCCCATGGAAAGGAAGGCCCAGCCCCAGGGCAATGTGGACTACACATCGGTGCACCTCAGCCAGAATGAGATCTGGTGCAGGGAGACATGTCCGCCGGATGTTGCTTTCATGGAGGTGTCTGAACCTGACGAGTACGGCTACTGCAGCTTCGGCGCGTCGGGAGTATCGCTCAGTTCCTACCTGCTTCAGACCGACTGCAAGGTGGTGCTTCAGGTCAATAAGCATGTACCCTACACCTACGGCGAGGAGAACCTGATCCACGTATCCGAGGCGGACTGCATCGTTGAGTACGATGAGGAGCTTTTCGAGGTGGAAAACATCGGGAAGACCCACGAGATCGAGCTGATATCAAACTATATCCTGGACAGGATCCCCGACGGGTCTTGTCTGCAGCTGGGTATCGGCGGCATCGCCAACGCTGTGGGCTTCGGTCTGAAGGACAGAAACGACCTGGGAGTGCACACCGAGATGATGAACGATGCCCTGGCATATCTTATCAAGAACGGGAACGTGACCAACAAGTACAAGGGAAACTACAAGGGCAAAAGCGTGGCCACATTCTCACTGGGCACAAAAGATATGTACCGGTTCCTGGACCACAATCCCAACATATATTTCCTGCCCTACCACAAGGTGAACAGGCCTTCCGTCATCGCCGCCAACGACCGCATGGTATCGGTGAACGGCTGCATCTCTTTGGATCTTACAGGTCAGGTGGTGGCAGACAACATCGCGGGACGCCAGTTCAGCGGCGTAGGCGGACAGCTCGACTTCGTGCAGGGGGCCCAGATGGCCAGACACGGTCAGTCTTTCATTGCAGCGACATCCGTGAACGTCAGCAGGAAGACCGGAGCAGTCAACTCCAGGATCGTGTCCCGCTTCCCCACCGGCACCCGCATCACCACTCCATCCTCTGAAGTGCAGTATGTGGTGACCGAGTACGGCTGCGTGAACCTGAAGGTCCTCAGCATGAAGGACAGAGTCAGGGCCATGATCAGCCTGGCCCATCCGGATTTCAGGGATCAGCTGAGGGATGAGGCAAAGGAGATGGGCCTTCTGTAAGTCTTGACCTCAAGGTCTGCAGGTGATATACTATATCGACAGAAAATACAATTTAAGATCGCCTTTTGAGAGCTTCACTGGGTCCTGCGCAATGGGATGCCGTGAACCTTGTCAGGTCCGGAAGGAAGCAGCAATAAGCGGAAGTTCTTATGTGCCGCAGATAAGCCTTCTCTAAGTAAGGGGGAGCTCTCAAAGGGCGATCTTTTTTAACATGTATGGATGAGGCGCAAATGTATCAGGCTTTGTACCGTTCAAGGAGGCCCGAGGTCTTCGGGGAAGTCCTCGGACAGAAACACATCATCAAAATACTGAAGCACCAGATCGAGACGGACACCGTTAGCCACGCCTATCTTTTCTGCGGCACCAGAGGCACCGGAAAGACTACTGTGGCAAGGCTTCTGGCCAAGGCTGTAAACTGCACTTCCAAGGGAGACAGACCTTGCGGCAGATGCCCCAACTGTGAAGCCATAGCCCGCGGCAGCTTCATGGACGTGATCGAGATCGACGCGGCTTCAAACAACGGAGTGGAAAACATCCGCGAGCTGCGTGAGTCGGTGAAATACCCGCCCCAGGCAGGCCGCAAAAAAGTCTACATCGTGGACGAGGTCCACATGCTTTCCCCCGGCGCTTTCAACGCGCTGCTCAAGACCCTGGAGGAACCTCCCGAGAACGTGATCTTCATCCTCTGCACCACGGAGCCCCAGAAGCTTCCGCAGACCATTCTGTCCCGGTGCATGAGACTGGATTTCAAGAGAGTACCCCAGGACATACTGGCTGAGGACATGAGGCAGATCGCTTCCGAAAGGGGAGTGAATATCACCGAGGGAGCCATAAGACTTCTGGCAGCCAACGCCGACGGTTCCGTGAGAGACGGTCTCAGCATCCTTGACCAGGTGCTGGCTTCAGGCGACAAGGACATCGACAGGGATACGGTGCTGGAATATCTTGGTACCGTGGGGACCGAGTTTTTCACGGAGCTCACTGAACTGGTATCCCAGAGGAACACCGGCGAGGCTCTGGCTCTTCTTGACAAAGCGCTTTCCGACGGCAAGGACGCCAAGCAGCTGATGAAGGACTGGAACGCCCACTACAGAAACCTGATGATCACCAAGTTCATGAGGGACCCCGAGGACCTGCTCAACATGTCCGAGGAGAATGTCCGCAAGGTCAGGGAGCAGTCCTCTCACATTTCTTTCGAGGAGATCGATGAGGCCATCCGCAGGATATCCAAGACCATAAATGACGCCAGATGGTCCACACAGCCCAGGATCCTCATGGAACTGGACATCGTGGCGCTGTCCGGCGCAAAAGGCAGATACATGGCTGTGGAGGAACCTGCTGTAAGACCGGCCCCTGCGCAAAACATCCGCCCCGCAGCACCTCCTGTCAAACCGGCAGATGAACATGAGGCTGCGGAGAAGGCCGCACCGGCCACAGAGCCTGAGCCGGCCGGAAGGCCGTCTGCCGATCCGTCAGACGGATCGGACTTCCCTCCGGTCCCCGAATACATACCGGTATCAGATCCTGAATATGAAGCTGCCGACGGTCTCACAGACACGCCTGAGGGACCTGCGGAGGCACCTGTCGGATCAGCCATGGGGCAGACCGGATCTGAACCAAAGGCTCTGACACCGGAGATCACGGCGGTTCAGCAAGATCCTGCTGCCCAGCCCGAAACCGAGCCTTCAGCCTCCGCAAAAGGGGCTGTCCAGGAACTGGCCAGACTGTGGGAAGAGGTGATGGATGAGGGAGAGACCACAGGGGGCAGCTTCAACCTGATCAGAAGCTGGACCAGACTCAAAAGCCTCAGGCAGAACACCTACACCATAGCTGTGGCCACTGAGTTCGCGGCCAGGTACGTAAGGGAGAAACTGGACTCCATCGACAAGATCATCTCATCGGTATTGAAGAGATCAGTGAGAGGCAGCGTGGTGGTGGAAGAACTGGAAGATATGACCGAAGAACAAGCCCCGGCGACGGACTACGCCAAGGAGATCCGCGACGCCATCGGCATAGACATAAAACTGGAGGATTAAAATGGGAAAGGGAATGAAGGCCGGAAAGGCTAAAAAACAGAAACCCGCAGGAGGATTCAACATGCAGCAGCTTCAGCAGATGCAGGCGCTGCAGGCACAGATGGAGCAGGCCCAGGCCGATCTTGAGGAAAAGGAGATCACCACCACCGCAGGAGGCGGCGTAGTGGAGGTCACCGTAAACGGCAAGAAGGAACTGACCAACCTCGTGATCAAGCCCGAGGTGGTGGATCCGGACGACGTAGAGACGCTCCAGGACCTGATCATGGCTGCGGTAAATGAAGGGATCAGACAGATCGAGGATATTTCCCAGAGCACCATGGGACAGTTCACGGGAGGACTGGGGATCCCCGGACTTTAAGTCAGGAGAAACAGATGAGCGGTTATCCAAGACAGCTGGAAATACTCATAAAGGAACTAACTAAGCTGCCCGGGGTCGGTGAGAAATCCGCCCAGCGGCTGGCTTTTCACATTCTTGACAAGGACGAGGATCAGGTGGATGCCCTGGCTCAGGCCATGCAGAACGCCAAGAGGCAGCTTAAGCACTGCTCCGTCTGCGGCAATCTGACAGATCAGGATCCCTGCTCCATCTGTTCAGATCCCGGAAGGCGCAAGGATCAGATCTGCGTGGTGGAGACGCCCAGAGACCTCATGGCAATGGAGAGGATCAGAGAGTACAAGGGAACTTACCACGTGCTCTATGGCGTGATCTCTCCCATGGACGGCATCGGCCCGGAGGATATCAACCTGAGATCCCTGATCAAAAGACTTCAGGACCAGGACGTGGAGGAGGTCATCATCGCCACCAACCCCACCATTCAGGGAGAGGCCACTGCGATGTACATCTCCAAACTTCTGAATCCGGCGGGGATAAAGGTATCCAGGATAGCCCACGGGATCCCCGTAGGGTCCGATCTGGAATTTGCAGATGAAGTTACGCTTCTTAAATCTTTTGAGGGAAGGAGGACGATCTGAACATGAAATCAAAGAGCAGATATTTTTTGCGCTGGCTGATCATAGTGATCCTTCTGTTGGTGATCGCCGTTTCAGGCTTCAAGATCATCCAGATACTGACCACATATCATGAGATCGAGGTGAGCAATGAAGAGGCCAGAGAGGAGTTCATCAGCTCCTACAAGGAGGACACCGGCCTGCCGGAGATCGACTTTGCGGCCCTCAAGGCGGCTAACTCCGAGGTGGTGGGCTGGATCTACATTCCGGACACCAACGTGAACTACCCGGTGGTCCAGAGCAAAACATCCGACTACTACTACCTCACCATAGATTACAAACACAGATGGTCCGTGTCCGGATCCATCTATCTTTCGACGTACTGCGCACCTGATTTTTCGGATGTGGAGAGCCTGATCTACGGACACAACATGCATAACGGCGAGATGTTCGGCAAGCTCAAGAAGTACACCGATCCCCAGTATCTGGAGGCACACAAGGATCTCTACATCCTGCTTCCGGAGGGCGGCTACATAAAGTACAACGTGACCGAGGGCAAGTACATCTCCATCGAGGATGACGTATACAGCATCCCGAAGAGAGGCGGAGACCCGGAGACTCTGGTGCTCAGCACCTGCACAGATGACAGCTCCGATACGGAAAGACTGGTCGTGATCGCGGAATATGAAGGTAAATACTAAACTCAGAGATTCAAAAATAGTGAAGATACTCATAAAGTACGC
>CAJOKT010000040.1 GCA_905235115.1 uncultured Peptostreptococcaceae bacterium | reverse complement strand
ACAGGCAGGGCGGAATTGGCTTTCTGCCCTGCCTGAGCGCCGATTTTTTCTCACAGGCAGGGCGAAATTGGCTTTCTGCCCTGCCTGAGCGCCGATTTTTTCTCACAGGCAGGGCGAAGTCGAGGTTTGGCCCTGCCTGAGTGCTGATTTTTTTCCACAGGCAGGGCCCGTACGTCCTGAAACATTTTTTTCGAAAAAAAACGTGCCGGAGCAGGTGATCCGGCTGCATAGAAAATAATTTCACTCTGACTATTAAAAAGGAGGGCGCCTCTCAAGGTCTGACTGATGACCTTATTCTGCACGATCCGGACCGGGGCCCGGATCGTTCTTTTTGTCAAAGATCATTTCTGATCAGGTCTTCCAATGTCTCCCCTTTTACGGCAATATAGCTTTCATCGCCTCCTCTGAGCATGACAGTTGCAGGGATCGGAATCTTATTGTACCGGGACGCCATGGAATAATGATATGCTCCCGCAGTGCACAGGGCAACGGTGTCATAGCGTCCGACGCTCTTTGGAAGCATCACATCCTCCTGAAGAATGTCTCCGGACTCACAGCATCTTCCAACCACTGACGCCTTGAATGTACAGGGTTCTTTCATTTTGTTGGCCACGAAGATGGTATACGCAGACTTGTAAAGCGCATACCTGGGGCTGTCAGGCATGCCTCCGTCAACCGAAACATAATTCTTATATCCCGGGATCTTCTTCACGGTTCCGACGGTGTAAAGAACCAGCCCTGCATCTGCTACTATGGATCTGCCCGGTTCCATGTGTATCTCCGGAAGATCCAATCCAAGTCTCCTGCAGGCGCCCTTGACGGCTTGGGACACCTCCCTGACCTTTGTATCAATATCAAGATACGGGTCTGAATCCACATACCTTACGCCATATCCTCCCCCAAGGTCCAGTTCACGGGTGATAAAGCCCAGCTTGTCCCTTGCCTCGGCTGCAAACTCAAGCATGATGACCGCAGCTCTTTCAAAGACATCCTCCGTAAACACCTGTGAGCCCACATGGCAGTGGAATCCCATCAATTCAATGTGTTCCGTCTTGAGTGTCTCTGCTGTGATCTCCAGCGCCTGTCCCGTCTCAATAGCCGTGCCGAACTTGGAATCCACTTTTCCTGTCGCTACTGCCTCAAAGGAATGCGGGTCAATACCCGGTGTCAGTCTGAGAAGCATCTTTTGCCTGATACCGCGCCGGGACGCCTCAGTCTCCACCGCCTTGACTTCCTCAATGTTATCGGCTACGAAGCAGCCCACGCCGTGGTCCATTGCGAATGATATATCTTCATCAGTCTTGTTGTTGGAATGAAAATATGCCTTCGACAGATCAAAACCTGCTTTATATGCGGTATATATTTCCCCTGAAGAGACCACATCTATTCCCATGCCCTCTTCAGTCATGATCTCGTACAGGCGCCTGAAACTGTTTGCCTTCGAGGCATACAAGGGTATGGCCCTTTCATCAAAATACCTTGCAAAAGCCCTTTTGTACGCTCTGCATTTCTCACGGATCTTATCTTCGTCCAAAACATACAGAGGCGTGCCGTATTTCTCAGCTATTTCCACCGTATCCTGACCGGCAAACAGAAGATGCCCTTTTTCAGATACTGATAAATTGTCACAAATCATATGTTCACCTATTTCGCCGTTATCAAATAACCGCCGGTACTATATATACTACGGTTTACTGTGCAAGTTTTTTCTGAAGCCAGTCCTTGCCGTCAACATAGCGGGATACTATGAAGGACGTCACGTAGTCTCCTGAAGAATTGATCATAGTTGCAGGAGGATCCACCAGATTGCCTATGGCAACAAGGATCGGGAAAGCAAGTTCTATCTGTGTCGGGAAAAAGATCGAACAAATGATATACTCTCCTATGTATCCGCCTCCGGGTACTCCGGACATTCCTACGGAAGAAATAACAGCTACCAGCACGATCGGTATCAGCTGCCCCCATGTGAGAGGCTGTCCGAATACGCCGAGGACAAATGCTATCTTGAGTACGCATGAGAAGCACGAACCATCCATGTGCATCGTGGCCCCGAGAGGAAGTACCATCTCCGAAACGTCCTTGGAAATGCCTGTCTCTTCTGCCACCTCCATATTTGTCGGTATCGTCGCTACAGAAGAACATGTTCCCAGTGATACTACGGCAGGCCTGATGATGTGTGAAAACATTACCCTGACCGCTCCCTTGCCTCCTCCAAAGTACGCAAAGAGCGGGAATGCAGTAAAGATATACACGAAGCACAACGGATAATAAACCAGCATCGCGCGTCCGTAAGATTCAGTGATCATTGAACCGTAATCCGCGACAAGTCCTGCAAAGATCGCAAAAAATGCAATAGGCGCATAGTAGGTGACGATCTTAACGAATTTAAGCATCACGTCTGAAATACTGTGAAGGAAATTTGTCACCGCACCCTCTCCGTTTTCAGCCAGATTCGTGGCGAATCCGAAAAGAAGCGAAAAAACAATGAGGGGAAGCATAGCTCTTCTTGACAGAAGGCCTACAAAGTCGTTTGCGGTAAAGAAGTTTACGATCATATCGCCGGTGCTGGCGTACTCGCCCATCTCCTCCGTCGCTATATCCTTCCAAGGCGTGAGCACCGGCGGGAATATCTTCATAAGTATAAACATGATTACTGCGGCAATTGCACCGGTTATCACGAATGTCAGAACCGTGATACCGAGTATCTTTCCCGCTCTCTTTTTTGATCTCATTCCGGCGATCGCACCCGCGATGGAAGAGAAAACCAATGGGACAACGATACAGAACATCATATTGATAAAAACAGTTCCCAGAGGTTTAATGGCACCGGAAAAATCGGGCGCGAGCCACCCGACGATGCATCCCAGCACCATGGCTCCGATCAGGATGGCCAGAAATCGGTAGTTCTTCAAAACTTCATTTTTTTGCATTACAATTCACCTCCATTTATAATTCCAGTTCCTCGTCAAGGATGTCGCCTTTTGCAACGATATTGGTCGGTCCTTCGAGGAAAATACTGTTTATGTGGTTCGGGACATCCGGGTCCTTGTCAATATCGACCCGTAATTGTCCTCCCCTGACATCCACCCGGACTTCCCGGCCCGATACAAGGCCTTTAAGCGTAAGTACTGCGACTACTGACCCCGTTCCGGTACCGCACGCGTATGTGAAGTCTTCAACACCTCTTTCGTAAGTTTTTTCTATCACATGATCCTCGCCTGTTATTTCAAAGAAATTTACATTTGCTCCCTTCGGATATCCTCTGTAGTTCCTTATGGCCCGGCCAAGGTCAAACAACTCCCTTTCCGTAAACTCACAAAGGTTTTCGACTTCCACCACGCTGTGAGGGATGCCCGGTTTACCCAGTTCCACGTATGAAGCCTTCAGCCTCCTGCCGTTTACCTCTATATCCTCATCTATTCTTATTACCTCAGGATCGTTCAGCCTGATCCGGTAAATACGCTCCGACAGCCGTTCTCCCGTGACCAGGCCGGCTGTGGTTTCTATTCTCTGATTTTTTCCTGACAGGCCGGTCTCATAGCCATAGCGGCAGATACAGCGTGCGCCGTTGCCGCACATCTCGCCCATGCTTCCGTCAGAATTGAAGAAAAGCATCCTGAAATCCGCCTTGTCCCTGTAAGCCTCTGATGGCTGCGTGACGACCATGAATCCGTCTGCTCCGATGGAAAGATGCCTTTCGCATAATCTCTCAGCCATGCCGGGAAGTTTTTCGGGAGACAGGAGTCCCTTGTAATCATTGACTATTATGAAGTCATTCCCTGTCCCGTTCATTTTCCAGAATTCCATCATTTACCCCCTCTTATAAGTGTCACCGGTTGTCACCTCATAATAAAGCAAAAACGATGCCAACTGCCAAAACACTGAAAAACTCAGGTTTTGACACCGGCATCGCCCGTTATTTTAATTAAAAGAAGGTATGCGCCCGTACCTGTTTTCCTGAAATCGGGACTTAGATTCCGTATTTCTTTACTTTTTCATAAAAAGCCGTCTTGCTTATTCCAAGTGCTTTTATCGCCTCTGAACTGTTGCCCCCGCATCTTTCCAGAGTCCTCAGGATGAAATCCTTCTCAGTGCTGTCCATCACATCCTTCAGACTTGATGACTCCTCATAAAGTTCATCCTTTTCAACATCGTCGAATTCATCCAGGGCAAGGTAATCATCATAGATCATGGGGGCTTCACACAGTGCGACCGCTCTCATTATGACATTCTCCAGTTCCCTTACGTTCCCCGGCCACGAATGCTCCATTATCCTTCTGTATGCGCTTTCGGAAAGAGTCTTGAGCTCCACCCCGCTCTCCCGGCACGCGTTTTCCAGGAACAGATCGGTAAGTTCTCTCAGGTCTCCTTTTCTTTCTCTCAAGGGAGGGATAAAGATCGGAAATACATTAAGCCTGTAGTAAAGGTCTTTACGGAACTTACCTGCCCTCAATGCTTCCTTGATATCCATGTTGGTCGCGGCAATAACGCGCACGTCCACGTCTATCGGCTTGGCCGAGCCCACTCTGTATATTTTTTTGCTCTGAAGTACCTGCAGCAGCTTTACCTGAGAGGTAAGAGGTATCTCCCCTATCTCATCCAGGAATATCGTTCCTCCGTTTGCCTCCTCAAAATATCCGGTCTTACCCTTTGCCAAAGCTCCGGTAAAGGATCCTCCTACGTATCCAAACAGTTCGCTTTCAAAAAGATTCGGAGGTATCGCGCTACAGTTCACCTCAACAAAAGGTCTCGAACTGCCGCTGAGATCATGTATTTCCCTGGCAAGTCTGGTCTTGCCGGTCCCGCTCTCCCCTGTTATCAGGACGCTGAATCTTCCCTTGGATGCTCTGAAGGCCAGCTGTTTCACCGCCAGTATTTCCGGAGTGCTTCCGCTCAGGCCTTCCGAATCCTCAAATATGCTCTCTCTTATATGAGACTGCCTCTTTGTCCGCTGGTATTCCTCCAGCTGTTCGATCAGTTTGTTCCGTCCCTCCGCAAGATATGCCAGAGAAGAAGCGTCCATGATCGTGATGTATACTCCGTCATACCTGCACCACTGCTTGCATCTTATGACATTGCAATAAAATCCCCGTCGGTATATCTCAAATATGCCGTCGTAGAATTCGTCCTTTTTGCTGGCCAGAAGTTTTTCAATAAGATCAACAAACTCCTCCCCGAAAATGCTGTCTTTATAAGCAGTCCCTATTATACGGTCTTTCTCCGGTCCTCCCTCTGTCAGCTTGGCCAGATAAGCCTTGCCTCTTAAGAGTTTCCCTATCTCTTCCCGCCTGTATCCATAGCCTCTGTCCTGGAAAAATTTTATGGCGCCGGTCTCTCCGTCCAGTACTACCATATGTCCGATAGCCTCAAAATACGGCATATTGTAAGCATCTCCGTTTACGGCTATCCTGATGTTGTTTTTGCCGAAATCTATGGATGCCTCCAGTTCCAGACCTTTTCTTACGGTCCTAAGTACCAGTTCCCCGTTAGGGTTGTAGTTTGATGCGTATTTATAATCGGGGCCGTTTTTCTTGCCTGTGTTGATATCGCTCAGCCCGCCTGAATAATATGTCCCTACAGCCAGCAAGGCATCGCCTTCACTTATATTCCTGTCCTTTATCCCTATGTATTCAAGATCTTCAGGTTTGATGTCATCGTCATTACCGATCATATTATCCGCAATTACAACGATATCTCCATCTGAAATGACTCCGCCTTCATGAACTTTGTCACTTTCAAGTATGATCCCGGTAACCTTCCTGGCGATCCTCGAGTAAGCTTTTATAATACCTCTCTCATCAATATAGATCAGGCCTCTTCCGCTGTTTTCTATTATGTTTTCAAGGGTGCCGATATATTCGTCCATTTTTGAACCTCTTCAAAATACGGTCCTCAGATGCCGTGGAACTCTCTGGCCTCTCTGCAGTCTTTTGCTATCTGACATTTGAGGTCCTCAATGCTGGCGAACTTGGCCTCGGGACGGGTCATGCGGACGAACTCGATCTTGATGGACTTGCCGTAAAGTTCCCTGTCGAAGTTGAAGACATGGGTCTCTATGTTCTTCCTGAAGACGCCCACAGTGGGCTTTACGCCCACGTTCGTCACCGAAGGGTATCTGATACCGTTGTATACGAGATACGTGATGTAAACGCCATTTGGAGGCGTCACCATGGTCTCGTCAATCATTATATTGGATGTGGGGAATCCTATGGACTTGCCCAGACGGTTCCCTACCACCACCTCGCCTCCGATGGTGTAGTTACGCCCCAGGAACCTGTCGCACTCATCTATGTCTCCGGACCTGATGAGCTCCCGGATCAGGGTGCTTGACACCACTTCGCCGTCCACCATCACAGGAGGCATTTCGTGAAGGGTGAATCCGTACTTCGCGCTCAGTTCTCTGAGGAGAGCCGTGTTGCCCGCCGCCTTATGTCCGAATCTGTAGTTGAAACCGCAGAAAACATCCTTCGCCCGGAACTTCTCACAGATAAGCTTTCTCACATATTCCTCAGGCTCCATGGTCATGATGTCCTCGGTGAACTCGATATCGAAGCAGTAGTCCACTCCCAGGCTCTCGATGAGAGCTCTCTTCTCATCGGAATAGATGATGTTCTCCACGTGTTTCGCTCCCGGGATCAGGTTCTTCGGATGGGTTGAGAACGTGAACACCGCAGATTTCTCGGGAATGCCCTGTGAAGTCTTTTTGCGGGCGGTGGACACCGTTTCCCTTATGATGGCCTGATGGCCCAGATGGACTCCGTCGAAGTTCCCAAGAGCCAGCGAGGTCTCAGGCATATCTTTTATTTCTTCAAGTTCAGTATAGATCTTCATCATTTATCATCTTTTCGAGGGGTGTTCCCTGAGGAACACCTTGTCCGCCACCAGTTTGTGATATCTGTCGCTGTGAGCGGCAGTCCCCACGAATACACGGTCCCCGGCGGGATCGTCGTAATATATCCTGTACGTCCTGAGGAACTCGGAGTGAAGCTTGAGTCCAGCGTGGGACCCCTCGTTCCTCTCCCGCTCTTCACGGTCGTAACGTTCCTCCTCTTCAGAGAGCCTGCCGATCCAGGCTGCCTGCTCCGGTTCCTTAAGGATGCTGCAGTCTCTGTAGTCGATGTGCCAGCCGTCAAAAAACTTTCCCGCGGTCTCCCTCGACACCAGCACCTCCCCCAGTTCTCCGAGAGGATAGTCGATCCCTTTCACAAATCCTGTGAGTGGCTCCGGAATGATGTCTCCGAATCCCGAATGCCTTCTGATCAGCAGGGGCTCCCTGCTCTCTATGTCGATGAGGCCTGCTTCCTGTGCCGCTTCAGCCAGCTCCATGACGGTAACCGCGTCCTGCTGACCGAATGCTCCGGAGGCCGTTCTCTTCAGTCCGCTCATGGCAGCTCCGCAGCCCAGAGCTTCTCCGATATCCCGGACGATCGATCTGATGTAGGTCCCCTTGGAGCACCTTATGGTGAGTCTCACCTCGGGAAGCTCCACGCCGTCCACGGATATCTCGTCTATCCAGACTCTGCGCGGCCTGAGTTTTCTCAGCACATCCTCCGGCATTTCCCCGTCCGAATGAACGTATTCATAGAGATGCCTGCCGTCTATCCTGACAGCTGAGGCCAGGGGAGGAAGCTGGGATATGACTCCCGAGAATGAGCTTTCGGTTTTTTGCTGACAGGCGCCGCAAAAAAGAGATCTCACCGCCTCCGACACGCCGTCCTCCGTGACTCCGGCGTATCCGGACTGCTCCGTGACTTTGCCGGTCACGTCCAGGCTGTCCGTCCTGAGGCCCAAAACAAGGGAAGCCTCATAGGTCTTCAAATCTCTGTCGAGATATTCGTTTATCCTTGAGGCTCTGTTTATCATTACGGGAAGCACGCCTTCCGCCATGGGGTCCAGGGTGCCGGTGTGACCGATCTTTCTGATCCCGATGATCTGGCGAAGCTTGTATATCACGTCATTGGACGTCATCCCGCCGGGCTTATACACATTTATTATTCCGTCCTTTAAAGGGCCGGTCCTTCCCATTCTGACTCCTTCAGTTGCTGAAATACTCCCTGAGGTCATCGGTGATGACCTTCTCCGCTTCGCTGAGACTCATGTAGAGCGTAGCTCCTGCGGCTCTCGCGTGTCCTCCTCCTCCGTGAAGGGATGCCAGGCGGGACACGTCCGCAAAATACTTGGATCTGTACGATACCCTGATGACGTTGTTATCAACTTCCCTGAGGAAGGCGGATATCTCCACTCCCCTGACGGATCTCATCTCGCTCACGATCTCGTCGGTCTCGCCGACTCTGACTCCCATGGAATCCAGTTCCTCCCTGGACAGGGTGGTCACTGCCCAGCGTCCGTCGCCGGACACCGCCATCTTGTTGATGGCGTAGGCGGTCACCCTGACCTGTTCTTCACTCTTGCTCTCGTAGAGCTCGTTGGAGGCGCGGCTGAAATCTGAGCCCCAGGATGAAAGGTCGCTCATGATGTCCCAGCAGGCCTTGTTGGTGTTGGAGTACTGAAACCTGCCGGTGTCGGTGACGATGGCAGCGAAGAGGCATTCGCCGACGTAGCTGTCGGGAACGGCTCCCTCAAAAAGCCTGATAAGCTCATACATCAGCACGCCCGCCGCTGCGGCATCGGGATCGATCATGTTCCAGTCACCTACGGGCTCCGTCATCGATGATATGTGGTGATCCAGCACCAGTTTCACCGGGGCTTTCAGGAACTTCTCCCTGTAGGCCGGGAATCTCTTTAATTCACCGCAGTCCACCGCCATGGCCACGTCCAGGCCGGTATCGGATATGATATCCGGATCCGAAGTGAAACAGGGCACGCCCTCTGGATCGTCCGTGAGAAACCTGAGGTTTCCTGGCATTTCATCTTCATAGAGAGCGTATACCTTCTTCCCCAGCTTCCTCAGCGCCCATATCAGGGCACAGCAGGAACCTACCGCATCCCCGTCGATGCCGATATGAGGGAAAAGCAGTATGTTCTCAGCCTCCATGAGCCTGTCTCTGAGTTTTTCGGGAGTCTTAAGCAGTTCACTCATCGTCTTCTTCCGTCTCGTTCGGATCCACCGCGTGATACTCGTCAAAGGGCAGCGTGGAGAGGATGTCGTCGATATGCCTGCCGTAATCCTCGGCGCTGTCGATCCTGAATATCAGGTCCGGTATGCGCCTGACGTTCAGAGCCTTGGCGATCTCCTTCCTGAACAGTCCCTTTGCGGAGTTCATGCCGCGAAGGACCTCATCCCGCTGTTCTTTTCTGAACTCCTCATCGTCGCTGAAATCCAGGGTGGTAATGTAAACGTAGGCGTAGGAGCCGTCGTTTGTGACATCCACGCCTGTTACGTTTACGAAATTATCCGTGATCCTGGGATCCTTGACTCCGTTGATGAGCATCTCGCTTATTATTTTTTTGATCTCCCCGGCCATGCGGTCGGGTCTGTGATTTTTTGTCATTATGCTCTTTCGACCTCTACCATGCGGAAGCACTCGATGATGTCTCCCTCTTTGATGTCGTTGTAGTTCTCGATGCCGATGCCGCACTCATATCCCTGAGCGACTTCCCTGGCGTCGTCCTTGAATCTCTTCAATGAACTGATCTTGCCCTCGTGGATGACGATACCGTCTCTGACCAGTCTGACTTCGGCGTTCCTCAGCACCTTGCCCTCTGTGACATATGCTCCCGCGATGGTCCCTACGTTGGGCACCTTGAAGGTGGCTCTGACTTCCACCTTGCCCAGGACTTCTTCTCTGAATTCCGGATCCAGCATGCCCTTCATGGCGTCCTGGATCTCGTTTATGATGTCATAGATGACTCTGTAGAGCCTGATCTGGACGTTCTCCGAATCCGCAAAAGATGTTACCGCGGTGGTGGGACGCACGTTGAATCCGATGATGATGGATCCCGTGGTGGATGCCAGCATGACGTCGCTCTCATTGATGGTGCCGACTCCCGTGTGGACCACCTTTACCCTTACGTTCTCGTTATTGAGCTTCTCAAGGGAGGATACGATGGCTTCCACGGAACCTGCCACGTCAGCCTTTATGATGAGGTTAAGGTCCTTGACCTCGCCTTCCTGGATCTGGCTGAACAGCTGCTCCAGAGTAGAGGAAGCATTCCTCGCAAGGATCTCTTCTCTAAGCTTCTCTTTTCTGTTCTGAGCGATCTCACGGGCGGTCTTGTCATCCTTGACCACGTTGAACTCGTCTCCGGCCTCAGGAACGTCGTCCAGACCCAGGATCTCAACTGCTGTAGCCGGGCCGGCCTTGGATATCTTCTTTCCTCTGTAGTCAGTCATGAGCCTGATCTTGCCGTAGCAGTTTCCTACTACCACGGACTGTCCTGACTTAAGGGTACCGTTGTCCACGAGCAGTGTGGCCACGGGGCCTCTGGTCTTGTCCAGTCTTGCTTCTACCACTGAACCCTTGGCCGGTCTGTTGGGATTGGCCTTCAGTTCCAGCACCTCTGCCTGGAGGAGGATCATCTCCAGAAGGTTTTCGATCCCGTCTCCCTTCTTGGCCGATACCTGGCAGCAGATGGTATCTCCGCCCCATTCCTCAACAAGGATGCCGTGCTCGGAAAGTTCCTGCTTGACTCTGTCAGGGTTGGCGCCGGGCTTGTCCATCTTGTTTATGGCGACTATGATCGGGACTCCCGCAGCCTTGGCGTGGGAGATGGACTCTATTGTCTGAGGCATTACACCGTCATCCGCCGCGACTACCAGCACTGCGATATCCGTTACGTGGGCTCCTCTGGCGCGCATGGCCGTGAAAGCCTCGTGGCCGGGGGTATCCAGGAATACGATCTTCTGACCGTTGGAATATACCTCTGAAGCACCGATGTGCTGTGTGATGCCGCCGGCCTCGCCGATGGCTACGTTTGTCTTTCTGATGGCGTCCAGGAGCGATGTTTTGCCGTGGTCCACGTGGCCCATGACTGTGACGAACGGTGCTCTGGGTACCAGATCTTCTTCCCTGTCCTCGAAGTCTTCGATCCCCTCTTCGGGATTCTCTTCCTCCACCTTGGCTACCACGACGCTGATGCCCAGCTCGTCTGCCAGGATCATTACAGTGTCCTCGTCCAGGTTCTGGTTGATGTTGGCCATGATGCCCATCTTCATGAGGGCCATGATGACCGTATTAACTGATGTCGGCCTGTTCACAGAATCCGCCCACGGTGATGGGTACGGTGACTGCGATGGTGCCTGTGGGAAGAGTCTCCATGATGTCCGGCTCCTCCTCCTGGACCTGCTGGCGGTACTGGGAGTGCTTCTTGGGCTTTTCGGCCTTCTCCAGGGAACGGAGCTCCATTCCCTTCTTTGACTTCTTGCCGCCGTCTTCCAGTTTGCTGAACTTATCTCTTTCCCTGTCGCTCCTCTTCTTGTCGGACTTGCCGGGGTACTTCTGGGACTGGTTGGCCTGGACGGAGAAGTCTCTGACTCTGGGCTTCTTGTCCTGAGACTGCCTTCTGTCGTTCTGGTCTCTGTCCTTGTCCTTGCCCTGAGATCTGCCCTCGGAGGGCTTGCCGCCGTCCTTCTTGGAAGGCCTTCTTCCGGGCTTGTCTCCATCCTGGGACTTTCTTGAGTTCTTCTCGGCGTTCTTCTGAGCCCTGCGTTCTTCTTCCTTCCTCTTCATCTTTTCGGCAAGCGCCGCTTCCTCAGCCTTTACCTCGGCTGCGGTCTTGATGATCTTGGGGCCTACGAACTCCTTCTTCCTGGGTTCTTCCTTCCCGGGCTCTTCTTTCTTCTGCCCGGGGGTCTTCTTCTCCTTCGCCTTGTCTCCGACCTTTACCGCTGCGTCCTCAGCGGTCTTCTTCACCGTCTCGGCCGTCTCCCTGACGGACTTCCTGCCTGATCTTTCCAGCTTATCCTGAATGGCCTCTTCAGGCTTTTCGGGCTTCCCGGCACCTTCAGGTGCGGCTGCCTTCACAGATTCTTCGGCCTTTTCCGGCTCCGGAACAGGAGCCTCCTGAGCCTTCTTCGCTTCAGCTTCTGCTTCCGCCGCTGCCTTCGCTTCCTCTGCAGCCCTGGCTTCTGCCGCCTTCTTTGCTTCAGCCTCAGCTTTGGCAGCTGCCTTCGCTTCGGCTTCTTTTGCGGCCTTCTCTTCCGCTGCTTTTTTCAGGGCTTCTTCCCTGGCCTGCTCAGCCCTCTGAGCTTCCAGAGCCTTGTCGGTCACGTCTTTTGACACAGGAACAAGCCCCTTGGGGATCCTTGACGTCCTCCCTTCCAGGTTCTTGTTGGGAACTACAGTTCCCACTATCCTGCTTTTGCCCTTGGCAGCCGGCTTCGGTGCCTCAGCCTCTTTATTTTCCGTAGGCAGCACCTTCTTTGCCTGCTGTGGCTTGGGGATCACGGCAGCCTTTACGGTCACCTTGGGATCCTTCAAGTCATTGGTGTTCTTCTCTGTCATCAAACGCACCTCCCGTTTTTTGTGTATTGTCGATCGCACTTGCGACCGTATCTGCGAATTCACTGTCCGTGATTCCGAAAACTCCCGCCCCGTATCTCCCCGAGGCTTTTCCGAGAACATCACTCTCACCGTATCTTATGCTCCTCACACTGAGCTTTTCGGCCCTGCGCAAAAGCTTTTCAGCGGAGTTCTCCGCCATATCGCAGGTCACTATCAAAAGCTTTACGGACCCTTTTTCCATTTCGGAAAGACATGTGTTGGTCCCCGACCTCAGCTTGCCGGCCCTGGCGCAAAAACCAAGGTACGAGAGCACCTTCTTCTCATAGTACGCGGCTCTCTCATCCGGGCTCATCAGATCCGGATCAGGCCTTGAGCCGGATCTTTTGCTGTTCAATCCGCCCTCCTGAAATCCATTCTGCGCTTTTTCTGCGCCTTCCTGAGACACTCCTCTGAGCCCCTGCACAGGTATGCTCCCCTTCCCGGGGCATTGCCTGACGGATCGTACTCATAGCACTTGTCCATGGGGCGCAAAAAATACCTGTCCAGTTCTTCTTTTGGCCTGGACTGTCCGCAGCCCGCACATCTTCTCATTGGAATGGATCTATTCTTCATCTGTGGTTTCCTTCTCAGTCTCGGCTGCTTCTGCCTGATCCGGAAGATCCTCATCTTCCTTCTTTTCCTCATCGCCAAAGTACTGGCTGTGACTCTTGATGTCTATGGTCCAGCCGGAGACCCTGGCTGCCAGACGGGCATTCTGTCCGCCCTTTCCGATGGCAAGTGAAAGCTGGTAATCAGGGACCACCACCTCCGCTTTTCTCTCATCGGGGTCGGGTACGATGACCCTCTCCACCTTGGCGGGACTCAGAACATTGGCTACAAGCTCATCTGTATCCTCAGACCAGGGAATGATGTCCACCTTCTCGCCGTTCAACTCGTCCACTATGGCCTGAACTCTGGTGCCTCTGGTCCCTACGCATGCTCCTACGGGATCAACGTTCTCGTCTTCGGTATACACGGCCATCTTGGTGCGTGAGCCGGCCTCACGGGCGATCCCCTTGATCACCACTGTGCCGTCCTCGATCTCGGGGACTTCCAGTTCAAACAGCCTCTTCACAAGGCCGGGATGACTTCTGGAAAGGAATACCTGAGGTCCTTTAGCCGTATCCTTCACGTCCATGACATAGACTTTGATGCGGTCATTGACTCTGTACTTCTCTCCGGGGACCTGCTCGTTTCTGGAGAGCACGCCCTCTGTGCTGCCCAGACTCACGTATATGGTGTCATTGAATATCCTGCCGACTCTTCCGGTGACGATCTCGCCCTTTCTGGATACAAAATCGTCATATATCATTCTTCTTTCGGCTTCTCTGATCTTTTGCACCACCACCTGCTTGGCGGTCTGAGCAGCGATCCTGCCGAATCCGCTGGGATCTACCTGAAACTCGATGATGTCGCCTATTTCGTATCTGTCATCGATCTCCCTGGCCTCTTCCAGCGTCATCTGGGTGTCCTCGTCTTCCAGCTCTTCCACGACCTCCATCCTGAGGTATGCCAGCATCTCGCCGGTCTCGCGGTTGATCTCCACCCTGACGTTCTGCTCCGTGCCGTAGTTCTTCTTGTAAGCCCTGATGATCGCAGCTTCAATTGCTTCGTAAATGACGTCTCTGGGGATGTCCTTTTCCTTTGACAAAGCATCGACGGCTTCGATAAATTCCATGTTCATTTCGTGGATCTTCCTTTCGTAACAACTATCAGTCGAAAATTACTGCAAGATTTATCTTGCTTATCTCCTTGAGCGGTATTTCTATACTGATCTCTTTCAAAGCCTGCGGGCTTATCCTTGCCCCGAGCTTCCTGTTCTTCTTCCTGAGGTCTATGACAGTGTCGAAACCTGCCGTGTATCCTCCCTCAGTTTCCGCAAAAGATGTGAGGATGCCGGTGAAGTTCCTGATGCCGAAGCTTTTTAGATCCAGTCCTTCGTACTCTCCCGAAAGGGGCCCGTAAAGGCTGACCTCCACCTCTTTGCCGATGGATGCCTCGTAATGCCAGGGCCTCTTGAGTTCCCTGTCCATTCCCGGAGAACTGACCATGAGATAGTAGTTCTCAGCGATCGGGTCCAACTTGTCCAGTTCTTCGGAGAGAAATATGCTGACCTTCTCGCAGTCATCGGTGGATACATACTGTCCGTCCGTCCTGTCGATGAAGACCTTCAGATAACGTTCTCTTCCTTCCTTTGTGAACTCACAGTCCCAGAGTCTTATGTGATGATCTTCGGGAAGCTTATCCATAAGCCCCTCCACAATGGTCACTGTTCCGCCTGCCATGAAATACCTCTAATCAACAACTTAGGAGTGGCTCTCGCCACTCCTAAAGCAATAACGTACATTAATAACATGGTCATCTTACTATACGGGACCATAAAAATCAAGGGTTTTTTGATATTTCGGCTATTTCTTGACCTCATCGAAGATCTTTTGCATCCTCTCATCCAGCTTGGCCGACACCTCGGCGCATGCCTTGAGCTCGATGTTCGTCTTCTCTGATATCTTCCCCTCGTTGTTCTGCTTATACCTGAGCTGTCTCTCAAGAGACGCCCAGAAATCCATGGCAACAGTCCTTACCTGGACCTCCACGGGGGTAATGACCTTGCTGTCGATGTGATACACCGGCACGTTCAGAGCCAGATGCAGGCTCCGGTAACCATTGGGCTTGGGATTCTTGATGTAATCCTTGAAGGATACCAGTTCGATGTCGTCCTGGGACGTGAGCATGTCCGCCACCGCGTAGACGTCCTCGATGAAATTGCATATCACCCTGAGTCCGGCTATATCCCTGATGTTCTCCCTTGCGGAAGGCACCGACACCTCGCAGTTCAGTCTTACCAGCTTCTCTTCTATGGATTCTGGGGTCTTCAGTCTCTTGTCGATGTGATGGATCGGCGAATAGTCGTTCCTGACCTGGAAATCGTTTACCAGTATCTCAAGTCTGGTATTCACCGTCTGAATAGCGTCATCATACTCCCGGTGAAAAAGTTTGAATCCCTCCTGTTCACCCAGGGGATTCTTAAGACTCTGATCAGTCCATTTCAAATCAAATCCACTCCTTTCCGGATGAATAATCATTATCTCTTGGTTACCCTGAGGTCCACCCCAAGACCCAGGATATCCTTAACTATCACATCTCCGATGGCCGGCCTTTCCTCCAGCTCTATCTTGTCCACCAGTTCCATCAGTTCCATTATCCTGGACTTTGGTATCGGCCCTGAGGTCTTGGCGGGCACTCTGAAATCGTAAAGAGTGCTGTCCGTGGCAGGAGTGACATTCCCGCCTGCCGGGTCAGGGGAAGCCTCCGGTCTTCTCTTCAGCCTCACCGTGGTGGTGACCACTCTGGAAGGCGTGGTCATCTCGTTTCTTCCGTAGAATTTGCCCTTGGGACAGCCGTTTCCGGTCACCCTGTAGTTCTGATCCGGATATACCTTCAGGTGGCAGCCTCTGGGACAGGATGTGCAGATAAATTCATTCTCACCCATCTTGAAAGCCGCTCCGTCCGGACTGGGCGGCAGGAAGTGCCGGATCTCGCCCTTCTTCCTGTTGTATCTGTACGTGCCGCTCTTTTCCAGCTGCTGATTCACCCATAATGTGTAGTAGTTGGTTAGCACGTATTCCGCAGCGGATCGTCCTGCAAGTTCGGCTTCTCTCGTCACATTGTCCACCAGATCGTGGACGTGGGCCACGTTTCCACAGGCAAAAAATCCCTCCACTGTTGTCTCCATGTTCTCATGAACAACAGTGCCGTTGGACTTCTCATCTACCTTGATGCCTGCCTTAAGCGACAGTTCGTTCTCCGGTATCAGTCCCACCGAAAGCAGCAGCGTATCGCAGTCGAAGTACATTTCGGTCCCCGGGATAGGCTTCATCTTGTCATCCACCTTGGATACCACCACCTGCCGGATGCGGTCTTTTCCCTTGATGTCCGTTACGGTGTGGGAAAGATACAGAGGAATATCAAAGTCGTTGAGGCACTGCACCACATTCCTGGCCAGTCCTCCGCAGTATGGCATGACCTCCACGCAGGCCAGCACCCTGGCTCCCTCCAGAGTCATTCTGCGGGCCATGATGAGTCCGATGTCCCCGGATCCCAGTATGACTACCCTGCGTCCCGGCATATACCCGTCCACGTTTACATATCTCTGGGCCGCTCCCGCGGTGAGGATCCCTGCCGGCCTCATTCCCGGAGTGTTGATGGCGCCTCTGGTTCGCTCCCTGCATCCCATGGCAAGGATCACGGATCTGGCCTTAAGTTTTCTGTAGCCGGTCTCTCTTCCTACCACGGTGACTGTCTTAAGCGGTTTGCCGTTCCCGTCATCTTCGTCTGTTCCAAGATCCAGGACCATGGTATCAAGCATCACCTGGATGCCTGCTTCCTGCACCCTGTCGATGAATCTGGACGCATACTCCGGACCTGTCAGTTCCTCTCCGAAGTATCTCAGTCCGAAGCCGTTGTGGATGCACTGGTTGAGGATGCCTCCCAGCTCCACGTCTCTTTCGACTATCAATATGTTCTTGAGGCCGCCTGCATGGGCAGCGCAGGCCGCAGCCATTCCGGCCGGGCCGCCGCCTATAACTATAACATCATACATCAGCGCACCTCCTTAGTCCTTCCGGTAAACATCTCTGAACCGTCTCTGTCCTGAAGCACCTCTTCGACGGACCTGCCGAAGTCCTCTACAAAGAGTTCGGAGATCCTTGGCCCGCAGAAACCTCCCTGGCATCTTCCCATTCCTGTTCCTGCTCTCCTCTTTACTCCGTCAAGCGACACGGGAGGTATGGGCGTCTCGAAGCAGTCTCTGATCTCGCCTTCTGTTATGGTCTCACATCTGCAGATTACTCTGCCGTAGGCGGGATCTTCCTTTACCAGCTGCTCCCTTTCCTCGTCGGACATTTCCCTGAACCTTATCCTGCGGCGCTCCATCCTGAAGTCCTCCCTGGCCTCAGCCTGCATACCGGCCTTGAAAAGAAGCCCTGTCACATATTCGGCTATGGCGGGAGCTGCGCTGAGTCCCGGCGAGCAGATGTCGCAGCAGTCCACGAATCCCGGTGCCGCCTCCTCAATTATGAAATCATCATGATCAGTAGTGGCGCGGATGCCTGCGAAGTTCCTGATGGATTTTCTGAAATCGATGTTTTTAACGGATCTTGCGGCCGTGTTCCTTACGAAGTCCAGTCCGGCCGTGGTGTTTGATGTATCGTCCCATGCTACGGGTTCAGCATTGGGACCGACAAGAAGGTTGCCGTGGACGGTGGGCGTCACCAGTACGCCCTTGCCGTTCTCATTGGGACACTGGAATATTGTGTGGCCGACTCTGGTACCCTCCGCCTTATCCAGAAGGAAGTACTCTCCCCTCTTGGACTTCTCGGTGTGCTTCCTCTCTGCCACCATGTCGTGTATCTTAAGGGCATATGTGCCCGCGGCATTCACAATGAAAGGCGCCTCGAAGGTCTTTCCGCCCGATGTTACCTTCCAGGTATCTCCTTCTCTTTCTATATTCTCTGCGCCGTGGCGCAGGAACAGTTCTGCTCCGTTCACTATGGCCGTCTCTGCCAGAGCCAGGCAGTATTCCCAGGGGGAAACTATGGCCGACGTGGGCACCAGAAGAGCCGCTCTCACGTCATCCGCAAGGCCCGGTTCTCTCCTTCTCGCCTCGTCTCCGTCAAGGAGCATCACACCCTTTACACCGTTGGACATCCCTCTG
The DNA here is from genome assembly GCA_905235115.1 of uncultured Peptostreptococcaceae bacterium. GTDB lineage: Bacteria > Bacillota > Clostridia > Peptostreptococcales > Anaerovoracaceae > RUG754. The sequence continues at coordinate 4,326 of CAJOKT010000040.1, read as the reverse complement.
GACATAAGGCCCCTGAGAGTCCGCTCATCTTCCTCGGTGAAACCTACTACCATGGCGCCGTTCCTCTTATACGGCACATCCAGTTTCTCACATATCTCTTCACAAAGTTCCGAGCCCCTCACATTGAGCTTGGCCATGAGGCTGCCCGGTACAGGGTCGTATCCGCCGTGGATGATGGCGGAATTTGCCTTGGTGGCTCCCAGCGCCACATCATTCTCTCTCTCCAGAATTCCGACCCTGAGATCATACTTGGATAATTCGAAGGCTGCAGCCGCTCCCACTATTCCGCAGCCGATGATCAGCACGTCGAATTTTCTCGCTTCATTTTCCAATTTATTTATCTCCGTATCAATTTTTGGCCGGATCGGTGACACGGCCATATACATTCAGTTTATTATATCAGAACACGGAGATAAATACAAACGAGGAAGTATTATATTTTTTGAAGGATCATCTCCCGGACCTGTATGGATGTATGCCGTCACTCGTATACCCGGTACAGTTCCCACTTCATCTCATGAACAAAATATCTCAGTTCATAGTCTATGATCCTGTCATCCACTTCGGAGTAGCAGAAGTATACGAAATTCGGGTGTCCCGCCGGGGTCACGGAGTCCACCCTCTTCACCTGGTCCACGGTCACCGTCTTCTGGCGGCCGTCCTTGTACCTTATCTTGAATTTCCTGGGCTGAGGCGGCTTGCCCACGTAGGACACGCTGAGCATGTCCACTTCCTTCTCAAGCACTCTCATCTGCTCCTCCAAAAAAGAACATTTGTTCTTTTTTGATTATAAAATACTGCCCTGCCTTTGTCAACAGGCAGGGCGCGGTATGGGCACATAAGTTTTTTGCATGGGATCCGCTCCGTTCTACAGATAGAGAAGAGTGATCACCGCAGCTGTGATGGGTATGGTGGCCAGAGACATGAGTGTGGTGATGGCCACGCCCTCCGCCGATAAGACGGAGTTTTTGTTCTCATTGGCGGCTATGGCTGCCACGGCAACCGCCGACGGGAAGGCCGAGCCGAAGATCAGTATGATCTTTATCTCCGTTATGACCGGGAGCCAGTTCACCAGAAGCAGAGTGAGCACCGGACAGAGGATCATCTTTATTGCGGACATCCGAATAAGATGTCTGTTCCGCGCGATGGCTCTGAAGTCGCTCATGCCAAGCTCCATGCCTATTACCAGCATGGAGAGCATGGTGGTGGAGTCACCGATTATGTCTATGGGTTCCATGATGAAGTCGGGAAGTCTCAGGGAAAGTGCCATGATCACAAGACCGATCACGGCTGCTATGGTGTTGGGTCCCAGAATAGTCTTGAGAGCTCTTGTCTTGCTGAACTCCTCCCCGTCGCCGTAGTGGAGTCTCACCGTTCCCGGTCCGTAGAGGTACAGCAGCTGGGTCACCTGGAAGAAGACCATGTAGAACAGCACGTCCTCCCCGAATATGGCCAGGGTTATGGGAAAGCCCATGAATCCGTTGTTTATGGACACGAAGAGCATCATGTACACTCCGCAGTCCTTCTCGGGCGGGATCTTCAATATCCGCCGGCAGACGATCTCTGCGATCACCATGAACACCGCAAAATACGCTGCGCTCAGTCCCATGGCGGTCAGCACGTTGCCCCAGAGCCCCTCGCCTATCTCCTTGGACGCCATGGTTGAAATTATCAGACAGGGGGATGTCACGCTCATGAGAAGCCTTGACAGCGCCTTGTCCATCTCGCCGGGCAGGATCCCCCGCTTGTTCAGGAAGAAGCCCAGACCCATGAGGATGAATACCGTCGCTACCTTGGAAAGAATTACTCCTATCATACCCAGTTTATCACTCCTAAATTAACTAAAAGTATGAAGGCTGACAAGATAATGGCGATCACGCCCAGGACCAGACAGGCTTTGGATGCCTTGTCCCTCTCTCTCTTGTAGCTGAACGAAAGAAGTATCAGACCCACGCCTGAGACTCCTCCATACAGCGGAGCCAGGCTCTCTGTCATGCCGTTCTTTCTGGTGATCACCCAGATGATCAGTGCTGCTACCAAAAGAAGAAACGCCGCGAAGTACATGATCTTCTCTCTGCGGGTCGTCTTTTTCTTTTCTGCCTTCTGGGCCTGTACGCGGGCTGCGTTGTCCCGGCGTTCGGCATAGTGATAGTCGCTGTTTTTTGCGCGTTTTTTGCTCATCTCTTGAGTCCTCCCAAAAATACTGTCAGTGTATTCTACCACAAAACACCCCGGTTTGGTACAAAAGATTGAAACAAAACTCCCCTTGTGATAGACTGTCTTTTGTACGGGGACCTACCCCGTTGTTTGAACAGGAGGAAAAAATGACAGACATCACCATGCGTCTCGACCTCTTGAGAGGCGAGATGATGAAGAACGACATAGATCATTACATGATCCCGTCTTCTGATTTTCACGATTCCGAATACGTGGGGGATCACTTCAAAGAAAGAGAATATATGTCCGGGTTCAACGGCTCCGCAGGCACTCTCATCGTGTCCATAGACAGCGCAAGGCTCTGGACCGACGGAAGGTATTTCCTGCAGGCCGCTGACCAGCTTGAGGGAAGCGGCATCATCCTCATGAAGCAAGGTGAGCCGGGAGTTCCCGACATCGACGAATACCTGGCTCAGACCATGCGCTACGGCGAGACCCTGGGCTACGACGGACGCACCGTCACCGTGGCCTCCGCCGAGAATCTTCACAACAAACTCAAGTCCAAGGGTATCCGCTTCAGGACCGATCTGGATCTGCTAGACAACTTCTGGACGGACAGACCCGCTCTTCCCAGCGCTCCCATCTGGGTGCTGGACGAAAAGTACGCCGGACACAGCGTCGAATACAAGCTTCAGTACCTGAGAGACGCCTACCGCGATGCCGGCGCAGGCGGCGCGGTGCTCTCCGCTCTTGACGATATAGGATGGCTGTACAATTTCAGAGGAAACGACGTGGCCTACACTCCTGTCGCCCTTGCCTACACGCTGGTCACCGATGAGGATGCGGTGGTCTACATCTCAAAGGACGCCGTGAGCCCCGAGGTCAAGGCCTACTACGACTCCATCGGAGTTCGCTTCAGGCCCTATCAGTCGGTCTACGGCGAGGTCTCCAGGATCGACGTCCCCCTTCTGGTGGATCCTGTCAAGATCAGCGAATCTCTGATGGCTTCAGTTCAGAAGCCCGTCCGCGGCGCAGATCCGGTCAGGCTGGCCAAGGCAGTCAAAACCCCCGAGGAGACCGCAAACTTCCGTCAGGCACACCTGAAGGACGGTGTGGCCCTCACCAAGACCATCTACTACATCAAGCAGCTTTCAGCCATGGGCAAGATCCACGAGAAGACAGAGCTCGATCTGGAGCATTTCCTCACCGACATGCGCAGGAGCCAAAAGAATTTTGTGGAGCTCAGCTTTGAATCCATAGTCGCCACAGGCTCACACGGCGCCATCGTCCACTATGAGCCCACCCCGGAGACCGACAAGCCCATCGAGAACGGATTCCTTCTTATGGACACAGGCGGACACTATCTGGAAGGCACCACAGACGTCACCAGGACCATTTCCATAGGGGATACCACCGAGGAGATGCGCAGGTGCTATACCGCTGTTCTCCGCGGCCATCTGGACCTCATGAGTGCGGTCTTCCCGGAAGGAACATCAGGTCCGCAGCTGGATTCCCTGGCAAGGCGCCCTCTCTGGGAGATCGGCTGCGATTACAACCACGGTACAGGACACGGCGTCGGTTATCTCATGTGCGTCCACGAGGGACCCCAGACCATCAGGAAGAAAGACCTGGAGCCCGGCGTAAGCGTTCCCCTTCGCCCCGGCATGATAACCTCCAACGAGCCCGGAGTATATCTCACGGATAAATTCGGAGTGAGGATAGAGAACCTGGTTCTCACCGTGAACTGCGAAGCTCCCGGCATGGACGGTTTCCTGGGCTTTGAGACCCTCACCGTCGCCCCCTACGACAGAGACTCCATCATACCGGAACACCTGACCGATGCGGAGCTCAGGACCCTGAACGACTATCATGAGTCCGTGTATCAGAAGCTTTCACCCTATCTTACGGAAGATGAGGCTGAATGGCTGAGACAGGAAACAGCTCCAATCGAGAGATAGAAGTTTTCTTGATGGTTCTCAATCCAAAATATTTATTTAATAAATTCCCTCCCGTCTTTGATTTACTACGCCAAAACCGGGAGGGCTTTTTTTCTTCATATTATTCGACTGTTGTAGTGGTAAACATAAATTGGACACGGAGGGGGTAATTTTTGGGCAGAGGATGTATAATGAGTAGACAGGACATAATACATCCCAGAACAATCATTTC